>NZ_JABWPQ010000021.1:0-116870 GCF_013366255.1 Pseudoalteromonas sp. McH1-7
GTTTTACCGTGGTCAACGTGGCCGATTGTACCTACGTTTACGTGCGGTTTTACGCGTTCAAACTTTTCTTTTGCCATTTTAAAATTTCCTATAAAGAAATTAAAGTCCAGCCCTAAGACCGGACCGAACTAAAATTACTTAACAGCGCGAGCTGCAATTATTGCATCAGCTACATTTTTAGCCGCTTCAGCATACTTTAGAAACTCCATTGAGTATGATGCGCGACCCTGAGTAGCAGAGCGTAAATCTGTTGCATAACCAAACATTTCAGAAAGCGGTACCTGAGCATTAACTTGCTTAGAGCCACCAAATGCTTCTTCCATGCCTTCAATTATGCCACGACGACGGTTTAAGTCGCCTACTACATCACCCATGTTTTCTTCAGGGGTGATTACTTCTACTTTCATGACAGGCTCAAGTAAAACTGGACTTGCTTCTAGCGCACCATTTCTAAAGCCCATCGAACCGGCGATTTTAAACGCCATCTCGTTTGAATCGACATCGTGGAACGAGCCATCAAACAAAGTGGCTTTGACACCCAATAGCGGATAACCAGCAAGAACACCTTGCTTCATCTGCTCTTGAATCCCTTTATCAACCGCTGGGATATACTCTTTTGGTACTGTACCGCCTACGATTTCGTTAACGAATTCATATATTGGCGCATCGTCATCAGAGACATCCATTGGTTCTAGCTTCAACCAAACGTGACCATATTGACCACGACCACCAGATTGACGCACAAACTTACCTTCAGCTTCAACAGAAGCTCGGATAGTTTCACGGTATGCAACCTGAGGCTTACCAACGTTACACACAACGTTAAACTCACGCTTCATACGATCGACAATGATATCTAAGTGAAGCTCACCCATACCAGAGATAATCGTTTGACCTGATTCTTCGTCCGTTTCTACGCGGAATGAAGGATCTTCTGCTGCAAGTTTACCGAGTGCAACGCCCATTTTTTCTTGGTCAGCTACTGTTTTAGGTTCTACTGCGACTGAGATTACGGGCTCAGGAAATTCCATACGTTCTAACGTAATTGGCGCTTCTTGAGCACAAAGTGTATCACCAGTAGTTACATCTTTTAGGCCGATAGCAGCCGCGATGTCACCCGCATGAACTTCTTTAATCTCTTCACGCGAGTTAGAGTGCATTTGAACAATACGTCCAAAACGCTCTTTTTTACCTTTAACAGGATTTAGTACCGAATCACCCTGGCTCACTTTACCAGAATAAACTCGGAAGAAAGTAAGTGTGCCGACGAATGGATCGGTTGCGATCTTAAATGCAAGCGCCGCAAACGGTGCATTATCGTCAGCTTCACGCGTATCTTCGGTTTCGTCATCTAAGACACCTTGGATAGCCTTTACTTCAGTAGGCGACGGCATGAATTCAATTACAGCGTCAAGCACAGCTTGAACACCTTTGTTCTTGAATGCGCTACCTGTCGTCATAGGCACAATTTCATTGGCCAATGTGCGTTGGCGAAGGGCTGATTTAATCTCTTCTTCGCTCAACTCACCATCTTCAAGATATTTTTCCATTAGTTCTTCAGAAGCTTCTGCTGCACTCTCAATTAGATGAGAGCGCCATTCTTCAGCAAGCTCCTGAAGGTCTGCAGGGACCTCTTCGTAAGTGAAAGTCATCCCCTGGTCTTCTTCATTCCAGTTAATCGCTTTCATTTTGATGAGGTCAATAACACCTTTAAATTCGTCTTCAGCACCAATCGGCAACTGAATAGGCACAGGTGTAGCACCAAGACGTTTTTTAACCTGCTCAACTACAGACAAGAAATCTGCACCCGTACGATCCATCTTATTGACAAAAATCATACGTGGCACTTCATACTTATTTGCCTGACGCCAAACCGTCTCAGTTTGCGGTTGCACACCTGATGAAGCACACAACACAACAACAGCACCATCAAGTACACGCAATGAGCGCTCTACTTCGATAGTAAAATCTACGTGTCCTGGAGTATCGATGATGTTTATACGATGCTCATCAAACTGAGCATCCATCCCTTTCCAAAAACACGTTGTTGCAGCAGAAGTGATCGTGATACCACGCTCTTGCTCCTGCTCCATCCAGTCCATAGTTGCGGCACCGTCGTGTACTTCACCAATCTTATGAGAAAGACCAGTATAGAAAAGTACGCGCTCGGTCGTAGTTGTTTTACCCGCATCTACGTGAGCACAAATACCGATGTTACGGTAGCGCTCAATAGGAGTTGTCCGTGCCATAATATCCTCTTAAAGGGTGTTAGCAGATTACCAACGGTAGTGAGCGAATGCTTTGTTCGCTTCAGCCATACGGTGAACGTCTTCACGTTTCTTAACCGCAGTGCCTTTGTTTTCAGCAGCGTCGATCATCTCTTGAGCAAGACGAAGACCCATTGATTTTTCGCCACGCTTACGAGCAGCTTCAACCAACCAACGCATACCTAGTGCGTTACGACGCACTGGACGTACTTCTACTGGTACTTGGTACGTTGAACCACCAACACGGCGAGATTTAACCTCTACCTGTGGGCGAACGTTATCAAGTGCAGCTTCAAAGATTTCTAGGTGCGACTTGCCTGATTTTTCAGCAGCCACGTCTAGCGCACCATATACGATTTTTTCAGCAGTAGATTTCTTGCCGTCAAGCATTACTACGTTAACGAATTTAGCAAGAAGCTCTGATCCGAACTTCGGATCTGGAAGAATTTTACGTTGACCTATTACGCGTCTTCTAGGCATTTTCTTTCTCCGGTATCTTCAGGTCCGTGTGTTACACGGATTCCCAAAACAATATATAAAAATTTAAAACTTAAGTGCTTGGCCTTACTAACGGAGAACCATTAGCCCTTAGGACGTTTTGCACCGTACTTAGAACGACCTTGCTTACGGTCGTTAACACCCGCACAGTCAAGCGCACCACGAACTGTGTGGAAACGCACACCTGGTAAGTCTTTAACACGACCACCACGGATTAGGATTACACTGTGCTCTTGAAGGTTGTGGCCTTCACCGCCAATGTATGAAGTTACTTCGAAACCGTTCGTTAGACGAACACGCGCTACTTTACGTAATGCAGAGTTTGGTTTCTTTGGTGTCGTTGTATATACACGAGTACATACTCCACGCTTTTGTGGACAAGCTTTAAGAGCAGCTGAGTTGCTCTTAGTAACCTTGCTACGACGTGGCTTACGCACTAGCTGGTTAATAGTTGCCATTAAATAGCTCCTGAATTAATAAATTACTACTGAAAAATAAAATCTTACCATTTAAGCGCGCTTCAATTTATTGAACGACTAAAATGGGTGGCCGAATTTTAATGACCAAAGTTTAACCTGTCAACCAAAAGTAATCATTAGCGGTCTTTAAATACCTTGAACCTAGCCTATTTTCAGCTTGAACTTATTGAAAGTTAACAAATCTTATGGGATTAGCGGAAAAACGATTATTGCAGTATACATATTCATATGACGTTTTGATGGCAACACGACAGGTCGCAACTTTGGCATGCTTTTCCTTAAATAGACCATAATAGTATAGGCATAAAAAAACCGCTGTGGAGTTAGCACAGCGGCTTTTAACTTATTTAGCTAACTGACTCGATTACTCGTTGCCACCTAGTAAATCAGCGTTTAATGCGTCTGTTAGCGCTTGAGTTGCTTCTTCCGCACTTACTGTTTGCTCTTCAAGTGCAGCTTCGCCTTGCTTACGACGATTGATACGCTCTTCATGGTAAGCAAAACCTGTACCCGCTGGGATCAAACGACCCACGATTACGTTTTCTTTCAGACCACGTAGCTCATCGCTCTTACCATTCACAGCCGCTTCTGTTAGAACACGAGTTGTTTCTTGGAACGATGCAGCTGAGATGAACGACTCAGTCGCAAGTGATGCTTTGGTAATACCCATCAGCTGAATTTCAAACTTAGCTGGGATCTTACCTTGCTTTTCTAGCTCACGATTTGCGATGTTAACGCGCGCAACTTCTGCTTGCTCACCTGCTAGGAATTCGCTGTCACCACCATCAAGGATGATACACTTACGAAGCATCTGACGAACGATAGTCTCAATGTGCTTATCGTTAATCTTTACACCCTGTAGGCGGTATACTTCTTGTACCTCGTTAGTGATGTAATTAGATACATCAGTAACACCACGCAAACGTAGGATGTCGTGCGGTGATTCTGGACCATCGGCAATAACTTCACCTTTAGCCACTTGCTCACCTTCGAACACGTTAAGCTGACGCCATTTCGGGATCATTTCTTCGTACGCATCACCTTCATCAGGTGTGATCACAAGGCGCTTCTTACCTTTAGTCTCTTTACCGAAGCTAACAGTACCTGTGATTTCTGCAAGAATTGCAGGATCTTTTGGTTTACGCGCTTCGAATAGGTCAGCAACTCGAGGTAGACCACCTGTAATGTCACGTGTCTTCGAACCTTCTTGTGGGATACGAGCTAGTACAGAACCTGGTAGTACTGTTGCACCATCTGTGATTTCAATCGTTGTGAATGAAGGTAGACGGATCTCTTGAAGACCACGCTCTTCGTTCTCAATGATTAGTTTAGGCTCTTTCGCGTTTACTTTCGCAAGATCCTTAACAACCACACGTGTTAGACCAGTTAACTCATCAGTCTGTGCTTCAGTGTTTGAATCGTCGATATCGCTGAACGATACTTTTGATTCATGTTCAATGATGATTGGGTGACTATGCGGATCCCAAGTAGCAACGATGTCGTTACCTTTAACGTCAGCACCATCTTGTACAGTTAATACTGCACCGTAAGGTACTTTATAACGCTCTTTCTCACGACCGTGCTCATCGATAATCGTGATCTCGGTTGAACGAGACGTGATAACGATTTTGCCATCAGCATTGATTACAAACTTCGCATTGTGCAGCTTCAAGTTACCATTGTTCTTAACTTGAACACTGTTCTCTGCAGACGCTCGAGATGCCGCACCACCGATGTGGAATGTACGCATCGTAAGCTGTGTACCCGGCTCACCGATTGACTGTGCCGCGATTACACCAACTGCTTCACCAGGATTGATGATATGGCCACGGGCCAAGTCACGACCGTAACAGTGTGCACACACACCAAAGTCGTTTTGACAGGTGATTACAGAACGTACTTTAACTTCGTCTACTGAATGCTCTTCTAAAAGATCACACAGTTTTTCGTCAAGCATTACGTTACGTGCAACAAGTACTTCAGTAGTACCTGGCTTACATACATCTTCCGCAACAACACGACCTAGTACTCGCTCGCGAAGTGGTTCTACAACGTCACCACCTTCGATTAGCGGCTTCATTACTAGACCTTCTTCGGTGCCACAGTCTGATTCGTTGATAACCAAATCTTGTGCTACGTCTACTAGACGACGAGTTAGGTAACCCGAGTTCGCTGTCTTAAGTGCTGTATCCGCTAGACCCTTACGTGCACCGTGCGTCGAGATAAAGTACTGTAGTACGTTTAGACCTTCACGGAAGTTCGCTGTAATTGGCGTTTCGATGATTGAACCATCTGGACGTGCCATTAGACCACGCATACCCGCTAGCTGACGGATCTGAGCAGCACTACCACGAGCGCCCGAGTCTGCCATCATAAACACTGAGTTAAATGACGGTTGCTCTTCTTCGTTGCCTTCAGCGTTGATAACCGTTTCTTTTGAAAGGTTAGCCATCATCTCGCGAGAAAGGTTTTCGTTTACACGTGACCAGATATCGATAACTTTGTTGTATTTCTCACCGGCAGTTACAAGACCTGATTGGAACTGTTGGTTGATTTCTGCAACCTCAGCTTCCGCACGATCGATGATCTCACCTTTAGTTGGTGGGATTACCATGTCATTGATACCGATAGAAACACCAGACTTCATCGCGTAGTGGAAACCGGTATACATCACTTGGTCAGCAAAGATAACTGTATCTTTAAGACCTAGACGACGGTAACACTCATTAAGAAGACCTGAAATTTGTTTCTTACCTAGTGGTTTATTGATCAGTTCAAACGGCAAACCTTCAGGGATATTCAATGAAAGGATTGCACGACCTACTGTCGTATCTACTAGGTGAGTTAACGTGCCGCGCTCACGTGTTTCTTCGTCGATAGTCACTTCTGTGATACGCACTTTAACACGAGCATGAAGCTCAGCAGCACCTACACGGTATGCTTTTTCAGCTTCTTTTGCATCTTTAAATACAGTGCCTTCACCTTTACCGTTGATGCGATCGCGAGTCATGTAGTAAAGACCTAGTACAACGTCCTGTGAAGGAACGATAATTGGCTCACCGTTCGCTGGTGCTAGGATGTTGTTGGTAGACATCATCAATGCACGCGCTTCCAACTGCGCTTCAAGCGTCAGTGGAACGTGAACCGCCATTTGGTCACCATCGAAGTCAGCGTTGTACGCCGCACACACTAGCGGGTGCAGGTGAATCGCTTTACCTTCGATAAGTACAGGTTCGAATGCTTGGATACCTAGACGGTGAAGTGTTGGTGCACGGTTAAGTAAAACCGGATGCTCACGGATAACTTCGTCTAGTACGTCCCAAACCTCAGGTACTTCACGCTCAACCATCTTCTTCGCAGCTTTGATGGTTGTCGCCATACCACGGCGCTCTAATTTACCGTAGATAAATGGCTTGAATAGCTCAAGTGCCATCTTCTTAGGTAGACCACACTGATGTAGTTTCAGCGTAGGACCAACGGTGATAACAGAACGGCCTGAGTAGTCAACACGCTTACCTAGAAGGTTTTGACGGAAACGACCTTGCTTACCTTTAATCATGTCTGCAAGCGACTTAAGTGGACGCTTGTTAGAACCTGTAATTGCACGGCCACGACGACCATTATCAAGTAGCGCATCAACCGCTTCTTGAAGCATACGCTTTTCGTTACGTACGATGATGTCAGGTGCAGCTAAGTCTAGAAGACGCTTCAAACGGTTGTTACGGTTGATTACACGACGGTAAAGGTCGTTCAGATCTGAAGTCGCAAAACGACCGCCATCTAGTGGTACTAGAGGACGTAGATCTGGTGGAAGTACTGGTAATACGCTCATTACCATCCACTCAGGGTTGTTACCTGATTGGTGGAACGCTTCCATTAGTTTTAGGCGCTTGGTGATTTTCTTACGCTTGGTTTCAGAGTTGATTGTTGGTAACTCTTCACGCATTTCAGCGATTAACTGACCCAGGTCTAGCTCGCGAAGTAGATCAAGTACAGCTTCTGCACCCATCTTAGCTTCAAACTCATCACCGTGCTCTTCAAGCGCATCTAGGTATTCTTCTTCACCTAGTAATTGACCGCGCTCAAGCGTAGTCATACCTGGCTCAGTTACCACGAATGATTCGAAGTAAAGTACACGTTCGATATCACGAAGCGTCATATCTAGCATTAAGCCAATACGTGACGGAAGTGATTTCAAGAACCAAATATGTGCAACTGGGCTAGCCAGCTCAATGTGACCCATACGGTCACGACGTACTTTTGTTAGCGTTACTTCAACGCCACACTTTTCACAGATAACACCACGGTGCTTCAAGCGCTTGTATTTACCACACAAACACTCGTAATCTTTTACTGGGCCGAAAATACGGGCACAGAATAAGCCATCACGCTCAGGCTTGAAAGTACGATAGTTGATTGTCTCAGGTTTCTTTACTTCACCGTAAGACCATGAACGCACCATGTCTGGCGAAGCAAGACCAATGCGAATTGCGTCGAATTCTTCGGTCTTATTTTGTTGCTTCAGAAACTTAAGTAAGTCTTTCACCTTAGCTCTCCTGTCGGAGGTTAATCTTGAGGGTAAACGCTGTTTACCCCTACATTCTTTTCAGTCCGGCTGCTGTTAAGCAACGCCGCAGCGCACTGCGGCGGTCGGATTAAATTTCTTCCAACTCGATGTTGATACCTAGTGAGCGGATTTCTTTCAACAATACGTTGAACGACTCAGGCATACCCGGTTCCATCTTGTGGTTACCGTCAACGATGTTTTTATACATCTTGGTACGACCGTTTACGTCATCCGACTTCACTGTCAACATTTCTTGTAGCGTGTAGGCAGCACCGTATGCTTCTAGTGCCCATACCTCCATCTCACCGAAACGCTGACCACCGAACTGCGCCTTACCACCCAGCGGCTGCTGAGTTACTAGGCTATAAGAACCAGTTGAACGCGCGTGCATCTTGTCATCAACTAGGTGGTTCAGTTTCAGCATGTACATGTAGCCCACTGTCACCTGACGCTCAAACGCATCACCAGTACGACCGTCATATAGCGTAACCTGACCACTTCTCGGATAACCACCAAGCTCTAACATGTCTTTGATTTCAGCTTCACGCGCACCGTCAAATGCTGGAGTTGCGATTGGTAGACCACCTTTAAGGTTTGCTGCCAAGCGACGGATTTCATCATCAGAGAAGTTAGCAATATCTACTTTCTGGCGACAATCACCAATTTCGTAAGCTTTCTTGATGAATTCACGCAGCTCATGAATTTCGCGTTGCTCTTTCATCATTTCTTCAAGACGTTCACCGATACCACGAGCAGCTAGACCCATGTGGGTTTCTAGGATCTGACCGATGTTCATACGAGACGGTACACCTAGAGGGTTAAGTACGATGTCTACAGTACGACCTTTGTCATCGTAAGGCATATCTTCAACAGGAACGATAGTTGAAATAACACCCTTGTTACCGTGACGACCAGCCATCTTATCACCAGGTTGGATACGACGTTTAACAGCTAGGTATACTTTAACAATCTTAAGTACGCCAGGTGCTAGATCATCACCTTGAGTGATCTTGCGACGCTTGTTCTCGAAACGCTTGTCGTAGTCAGCTTTAAGCTCGTCATACTGTGCAGCTAGTTGCTCAAGCTCTGCTTGATGCTCTTCATCCGCAAGACTTTGCGTTAGCAATTTCTCAGTATTAAAGCCAGCTATTTGCTCTTCACTCATACCTGCTTTGATCAGTAGGTTACGAGCGTGAGTTAGGATACCGCCTTCAAGGATTCTAAACTCTTCGTTGAAGTCTTTCTTCGCTTCACGAAGCTGCATTTCTTCAACTTCTAATGCACGTTTGTCTTTTTCAACGCCATCACGCGTAAACACTTGTACATCGATTACTGTACCAGATACTGAGTTTGGTACACGTAGCGAGCTATCTTTTACGTCAGATGCTTTTTCACCGAAGATTGCACGTAGTAGCTTTTCTTCTGGTGTTAGCTGCGTTTCGCCTTTAGGTGTTACTTTACCCACAAGGATATCGCCGCCTTTTACTTCAGCACCGATGTATACAACACCAGACTCATCAAGTTTGCCTAGTGCAGATTCACCCACGTTTGGAATATCCGCAGTGATCTCTTCTGGGCCAAGCTTAGTATCACGGGCAATACATTGAAGCTCTTGGATGTGGATAGTCGTTAGACGATCTTCTTTTACAACGTTCTCTGAAAGTAGGATTGAATCCTCGAAGTTGTAACCATTCCAAGGCATGAACGCCACACGAAGGTTTTGACCAAGTGCTAAGTCACCAAGGTCTGTTGAAGGACCATCAGCAAGTACATCACCACGTACTACCGGCTCACCAACCATACAAGTTGGTTTCTGGTTAATACAAGTGTTTTGGTTTGAGCGTGTGTACTTAGTTAAGTTATAGATGTCGATACCCGCTTCACCAGGGATACGCTCATCTTCATTAACGTTAACAACAATACGGCTCGCATCAGCATATTTAACAATACCACCACGCTTCGCAACGATAGTTACACCAGAGTCTTTTGCTAGTGTACGCTCGATACCAGTACCAACTAACGGCTTATCAGCACGTAGTGTAGGTACAGCTTGACGTTGCATGTTCGATCCCATCAATGCACGGTTTGCGTCATCGTGCTCTAGGAATGGAATAAGTGCCGCGGCCACAGAGATTACCTGCTGTGGAGATACGTCCATATACTGAATGCTGTCGCTTGGCATAAAGGTTGATTCACCTTTAAAACGACAAGGAATTAGTTCTTCAGCAAATTGGTTATCATCAGTTAGCGTTGTATTCGCCTGTGCGATAACGAACTGACCTTCTTCAATTGCTGATAGGTAATCAACATCGTCAGTAACGATTCCATCTACTACTTTGCGGTATGGAGTCTCTAGGAAACCATAGTCGTTTGTACGCGCGTAAGTAGATAGTGAGTTGATTAGACCGATGTTTGGACCTTCAGGCGTTTCGATTGGACAAACACGACCATAGTGCGTTACGTGTACGTCTCGTACCTCGAAGCCTGCACGTTCACGTGTTAAACCACCCGGACCTAATGCAGAAATACGACGCTTGTGCGTTACTTCTGAAAGCGGGTTGTTCTGATCCATAAACTGTGAAAGCTGTGAAGAACCAAAGAATTCTTTTACTGCTGCTGAGATTGGCTTAGCGTTGATCAAATCCTGTGGCATCACGTTATCTAGGTCACCAAGACTTAGACGCTCACGTACCGCACGCTCAACACGTACAAGACCTACACGGAATTGGTTTTCTGCCATTTCACCTACAGAACGAATACGACGGTTACCTAAGTGGTCGATATCATCTACATCGCCTTTACCGTTACGGATGTCGATTAACACCTTCATCACACTAACGATGTCTTCTTTAGATAACGTGCCTTCGCCTTCGTCTGAATCATAACCAACTCGGCTATTGAACTTCATACGACCAACAGTCGATAGATCGTAACGCTCTTCAGAGAAGAATAGGTTATCAAATAACGCTTCTGCAGCTTCTTTTGTCGGTGGCTCACCAGGGCGCATCATGCGGTAGATTTCTACCAATGCCTCTAGGCGGTTATTTGTAGAGTCAATACGTACTGTTTCTGACATGTACGCACCGCTGTCGACTTCATTGATATAAAGGGTATCAATCTTCGTGTGACCAGCTTTTACCAGTTCAGCCATAAGCTCAAGAGAAAGCTCAGCGTTCGCTTCTGCAATGATTTCGCCTGTTGACTCGTCAATATAGTTGTTAGCAACGATACGCCCAATGATGTACTCATGCGGTACTTCAAGGGTATCAATACCTTGCTTTTCGATACTCTTAATATGACGTGCAGTAATACGACGGCCTTGCTCAACTAGTACATCACCATTTGCATCTTTGATGTCAAATGCTGCGGTTTCACCACGCAGACGTGAAGGTACAAGCTCCATCAACACTTTACCATCTTTTACTTCGAAACTGGTTGTCTCAAAGAATAGTGCCAAAATCTCTTCAGTCGTGTACTCAAGTGCACGTAAGATGATAGATGCAGGTAATTTACGACGACGGTCAATACGTACGTAAAGGTTATCTTTTACATCGAATTCAAAGTCTAACCATGAACCACGGTAAGGAATTACACGTGCGTTATATAGTACTTTACCAGATGAATGTGATTTACCACGGTCGTTATCAAAGAATACACCAGGTGAACGGTGTAGCTGAGAAACGATAACACGCTCAGTACCATTAATTACAAAAGTACCGGTGTCAGTCATGAGCGGGATTTCGCCCATGTAAACTTCTTGCTCTTTTATGTCTTTGACCGTGCCAGGTGCATCTTTGTCCATTAGCACAAGACGTAGTTTAACGCGAAGTGGAGCAGAATATGTCACACCGCGGATTTGACATTCTTTAACGTCAAATACTGGCTCGCCAATACGATAACTAACGTATTGAAGCTCAGAATTGCCCGAGTAGCTCTTGATAGGAAATACAGAACGGAATGCAGCTTCCAGTCCAGTATCACCATCAGCGTCAGGCGCAATGAACTTATCGAACGATTCCAACTGCATTTGCAGTAGGAAAGGTATATCCAAAACCTGTGGACGTTTACCAAAATCCTTACGGATACGTTTCTTTTCAGAATAAGAGTAAGCCATGGGGTTCCTCAGCTTGCTGATCTTTGACCCAACCTGTCCAAAATTGAACAGACTTCACTGGCATCTAAGCCATGATAACAACATCTAAATTGTCACACTAACTTGCTTAACTAGGGACTTTAATACGCATCAGTTGCGCTTTATTGAAGTTCTAGTGTAACCAAGACAGTGTATCTTCAAACGCCATTGCGATTTTCAACAAAGATCTAAGTTATTGAAAATTACACTGAAATTTGAAGTTGTATGCACGATAGAAATACATCGCTCTATAGCGCAAAAAGGCCGGTGATTAAATAATCACCAGCCCTTGCCTGATTTCTCAGGCAGCGAACCTAGCGGGAGCTAGATTACTTGATCTCAACTTCAGCACCAGCTTCTTCAAGATCTTTCTTAAGTGCTTCAGCTTCGTCCTTAGATACACCTTCTTTGATAGGTGCAGGAGCAGACTCAACTAGCGCCTTAGCTTCTTTAAGGCCTAGACCTGTTGCGCCACGTACCGCTTTGATTGCAGCAACTTTGTTACCGCCAGCAGCAGCTAGGATTACGTCGAACTCAGTCTTTTCTTCAGCAGCTTCAGCAGGACCAGCAGCAACAACAGCAGCAGCTGCAGTTACACCGAACTTCTCTTCCATAGCTTCAACTAGTTCAACAACTTCCATTACTGACATTTCAGCAATCGCGTCAAGGATTTGGTCTTTAGTTACAGACATTTCAAATTTCCTAATTATTCACGAACCCAAGTGGTTCTAAAAATTTATTGATGAAAGGAGCGGTGCTTGGATTAAGCAGCTTGCTCAGCTTTCTGTACACGTACTGCTTCAATTGTTTTACACAATTTACCGGCAGACGCTTCTTTCATAGCGCTCATTAAGCGTGCAACAGCTTCGTCGTAAGTAGGTAGCTTAGCAAGCATTTCTACGTCAACGATGTTACCTTCGAATGCAGCAGTTTTAAGCTCAAATGCTTCGTTCTTTTTCGCGAAATCAGCAAAGATACGCGCAGCAGCACCTGGGTGCTCTGAAGAGAAAGCGATTAGGCTTGGGCCTACTAGCGACTCGTTAAGACATTCATAGTCAGTGCCTTCAACAGCACGTTTAGCTAGAGTGTTACGAACGACTTTCATCCATACACCCGCTTCACGAGCTTCTTTACGAAGAGCAGTGATCGCGTCTACTGTCACACCACGAGAATCTGCAACAACTGCAGATAGAGCACCTTTGGCAGCTTCGTTGACTTCAGCAACAATTGCCTTTTTGTCTTGAAGATTTAAAGCCATGGGTGTTACTCCTGGTTTGTTGGGAAAAACTTCCCAGTTCTACTTTACTCTACCGAAGTAGAGCTGCTTTTTACGGCGAGAACCAGAAGATTAGGAAAATCTAGCTGGGATTCACACCGTCTACGTAGGCGATTAATTAAGCAAAAGCAAGCTTTTGCACCTACGGTCTTGGACGGAAACGCAATTTATCGATTTATTGTAGACTATTAAGACAACAATTTTCGAAATTATACGCTTCAACCCGAATTCTTTGCTTTGTAAAGAAGCACACTTCTCTACAAAATGGCGCAAAATTATAGTCTAATTTTTACGCCATGTAAACGCCAAACTCTAAATTATACTACTTGAGTATTTAGTGTAGCTTGGTCTACAGCAACACCTGCACCCATCGTAGTAGAGATGCTTACTTTCTTCACAAAAGTACCTTTTGCAGTAGAAGGCTTAGCCTTCTTAAGCGCAATGATTAGCGCTTCAAGGTTTTCTTGAAGTTGGTTAGCGTCAAAGTCTACTTTACCGATAGTAGTGTGGATGATACCGTTTTTGTCGTTGCGGTAACGAACCTGACCAGCTTTAGCGTTCTTAACAGCTTCTGCAACGTTAGGTGTTACAGTACCTGTCTTAGGGTTAGGCATAAGACCACGTGGACCTAGGATTTGACCTAGTTGACCAACAACGCGCATTGCATCTGGAGAAGCAACAACAACGTCAAAGTTCATTTCGCCTTTTTTAACTTGCTCAGCAAGGTCTTCCATGCCTACTAAATCAGCACCAGCTTCTTTAGCAGCTTCAGCATTTGCACCTTGAGTGAATACCGCTACGCGTACTTCACGACCAGTACCGTGAGGTAGTACAGTTGCACCACGTACGTTTTGGTCAGATTTACGAGCATCGATACCCAGGTTTACAGCAACGTCTACACTTTCAACAAACTTAGCAGTAGCAAGTTCTTTAAGAAGAGCAACAGCTTCGTTGATTTCGTACTCTTTAGTGACATCCACTTTTTCGCGGATAGTACGCATACGCTTAGTTAATTTAGCCATTCTCTATTACTCCTCTACGTTCAAGCCCATTGCACGTGCAGAACCTGCGATCGTGCGTACAGCTGCATCCATATCAGCAGCAGTAAGATCTGGACGTTTCATCTCAACGATCTCTTCAAGCTGAGCACGAGTAACTGTACCAACTTTCTCAGTGTTAGGACGACCAGAACCAGACTTGATACCAGCTGCCTTCTTAAGAAGGTATGCAGCAGGTGGAGTCTTCATGTCAAAAGTGAATGAACGGTCACTGTAAACAGAAATAATTACAGGAACAGGTGCACCTTTCTCTAGAGACTCTGTACGTGCGTTGAACGCTTTACAGAATTCCATGATGTTCACACCGTGTTGACCTAGTGCAGGACCTACTGGAGGACTAGGGTTAGCCATACCAGCAGCAACTTGTAGCTTGATTAAAGCTTCAACTTTCTTAGCCATGATAATACCTCAATTGTGGGTCTTTGCCTCGTGCGCGCGAGGACGCGTACTCAAACGGCTTCCCAGTTAAAAAAACAGTCTTTTTGTCGCGTTTTTTTACGCAATAACAAAAAGGCCGCTGATTATAGATTAATCAGCGGCCTTTGACAACTTTTTCAAGTTAGATTTTACTTGTCTTTCTCAACCTGACCAAATTCTAGGTCTACAGGCGTTGAACGACCGAAGATAAGTACCGATACCTTTAAGCGGCTTTTTTCGTAATCCACTTCTTCAACCACACCGTTGAAGTCAGCAAATGGACCATCGGTAACACGAACGACTTCACCAGGTTCAAACAATGTCGCTGGTTTCGGTGCTTCCGCGTTTTCTTGCAGACGGTTAAGAATACGATCAGCTTCTTTCTGACTGATTGGTGCAGGGCGGTCTGACGTACCACCAACAAAGCCCATTACACGTGGTGTGCTATTCACCAAGTGCCAAGACGCATCGTCCATTACCATTTGAACCAAGACATAGCCAGGGAAGAATTTACGCTCAGATTTACGTTTCTGACCTGCACGCATTTCAACCACTTCTTCAGTCGGCACAAGGATCTCACCGAATAGGTCTTCTAGCCCTTCGATTTTAATATGCTCGATAATGGTTTGTGCTACGCGTTTTTCAAAACCTGAAAACGCTTGGATCACGTACCAACGTAATTTCTTTTCTTTATTCTCATCCGACATGGGATCAGATCTCCAATCCAGTTAAAAAGCCTACTGCACGGAAAAGTATACCATCTAATCCCCATAGGATTAATGCCATAATCACCGTTGCAATGATCACGATGAAAGTAGTGTGAGTCGCTTCCTGACGCGTTGGCCAGATAACTTTACGTACTTCAATACGTGATTCTTTAGCAAAAGCGATAAAGGTACGGCCTTTCTCAGTCGTTACCAAAATGCCCAAAGCCGCAGCGATAGCCGCAACTACGCCAACAGCGCGTACTAAAACAGATAAATCGGCATATAGATAATTACCAACTACGGCACCAGTTAGAAGTGCAATAGCAGCTAGCCACTTTACCGTGTCCATCGAGCTTGACGAGTTTTCAACATTAGTGCTCATAATCAATTTTACCTTAAATACAGACACAACAACCCTGCATAGAACAGGGTAAATCCATTCAATCCAAATTTACAAATAAGCGACTTAAGTGGTTTTGGGTCACGTTATTTTAAATGTGGACTTGTTGCTGAATTGGCAGGGGCGGCAGGACTCGAACCCGCAACCATCGGTTTTGGAGACCGCTGTTCTACCAATTGGAACTACGCCCCTGCAAAGTGGATGCCCATTATACTGACGAAGCAAACGAAAACAAGTGTAAAAGATGTGCAAAGTAGCAATTAATCAGATCTTGAATTTGTATCGCGATTAAAAAAGCTGCAAAAGCTCCCCTTGATAAAAATCACAAAGTAGCCAAACCTCCTCAAATGGATGGCTATCCGGTATCGCCCAGCTGTTTTTGAGACGTTTAAAATCCTCACTATGATAAATGGGGCTAGCATTTCGAATTAGTAGCCATACGCGCTCTGAATCATATTTCTTTTTGGCTTTTTGATTTAACAGACGTTGCAGCCCGATACTTAAAGGATCGCTATTAACAGTTTGACTCATTGCCGCCAATTCGCGTTGAATAGAAAGTGATAATGGACGCCCGAGCACCGCCATGGCTTCTTGTTCGCTGGCATAAAAATGGGCAACCTCTATATCAAGTTTGTATTCTCCTTGATAGCAGCTCGCATCCGGCTTATTCGGCTGGTTATGCCAAATATGACGCATAGGTACCGAAAACTGTTCTTCATAGCAACGTAAAAACAGTTTCACGGCATCATGCTCTAATTTAATTTTTTCAGCTTCGCTTGCTCTGTCCATTTACAACCACTGCAACATCACTCAATAAGCTTGAAGCACCGAACCTAAAATTATCAGCGTTCAACCAATTTGCGCCCATAATCTCCTCTGCCATGCGTAAATAGACTTGGGCTTCAGTTACTGACTTTACGCCACCTGCCGCTTTGAAACCAACGTCTTTACCGCTATTTTTAATGACCTGCAAGATCACTTCAGCCGCTTCAGGTGTTGCATTCACCGTAACCTTGCCTGTACTTGTTTTGACAAAGTCAGCACCCGCCATAATCGCTAATTGCGACGCTTCTGCAATTAACTTAGATGTTGCTAGCACACCACTTTCAATAATCACTTTTAGTTTGGCTTTCCCCGCACACAGCGCCTTACTAGATTGTACATATTGCCATGGCGTATCAGGGTCTCCGGCTATCAATTGTTGATAAGGCAATACCAGGTCTATCTCATCAGCGCCATCGGCAATGGCCTGCTGAGTCTGCTTCAGTACTTGCTCTAGCTTTTGTTCCCCTGACGGAAAGTTTGTAACCGTTGCTATTTTTATTGTTTGCCACTGGCGTATTTGCAGTTGCTGCTTCACCAGTGTGACGAATTGTGGGTACACGCAAATGGCGGCAGGTAAACCAATAGTTGGATCTATGCTGTCTAGCAACGCCATGATACTTTGCGTAGTGTCATTGTCTTTCAACGAGGTTAAATCCATCAAACTCAGTGCCAGCTGAGCATCAGCTTTAACTGTCATTATTGTTTTCCTTTTCACTGTATTTAGAAAGCCAAGTTAAAAGCATACGCTAAAACAGCAATAGGACAAATGTCCGCACTTTGATGGATAACTACCCATACTGTGGCTCTTGCTACTTTATAATGAATAACTCATAACCAAAGGCTATATATTAACTTAGGCTGGGTCAAAACAAACTTAACCGCATGAAAAAATAGAAAAATTAATTTAAACTGTGATTTTTATAACTTTTGGTTATATGGGGTCGGTTTAAATTATTTTTTCCTCGTTTTGCAACTCTATATGCTGCCAACTATCAATGATGCTGGACATCGGTCTGACATCCATTATCAAAAAGTTAAGAGGTCGCTGTGCAATACTTGCCTATTTTTACCAAATTAGAAAATAAACCTGTGTTAATCATAGGCGGTGGTGAAGTTGCACTAAGAAAGTGTCGCGCCTTCTTGAAAGTAAATGCAGCTGTTACGTTAGTCGCTCCAATATTTTGCTCTGAACTTGAAACACTTGCTGCCGAAGCTCAAGTGACACTTAGAAATAAAAAGTTTGACGAAACAGATTTAGATAATGCGATGCTGGTAATTGCAGCCACCGACATTGAAGCTGTCAACGCCGAAGTCGCGCAATTAGCAGAAGCACGTAACCTATTTGTTAACGTTGTCGATGACCAACCGAAGTGTAACTTTATCTTCCCCTCTATTGTCGACAGAAATCCAATTACCATCGCCATATCCAGTGCAGGCACAGCTCCGGTACTTGCAAGGCGCTTACGTGAAAAATTAGAAACACTGATACCTCAACATATCGGCCCACTTGCGAATTTAGTGGGCCAATTTAGACATAAGGTAAAGTCACGGTTTAAGCACTTTGCTGATAGACGACAATTTTGGGAATCAGTTTTCGATTCAAATGTAGTTAGTGAAGTACAAGCTGGCAATAATGAAAGTGCACAAATGCAACTTGAAGCCATGTTAGCAAGTACTCCTTCACCTGAAGGTGAGGTTTATGTCGTCGGTGCGGGCCCTGGCGACCCAGAGCTACTGACGCTTAAGGCATTACAACTAATGCAACAAGCAGATGTTGTGGTGTATGATTACTTAGTTTCTGATGAAATCATGGAACTTGTACGTCGCGACGCTGATTTGATCTGCGTCGGTAAAAAAGCAGGCAACCATAGTGTAAAGCAAGAACAAACCAATCAAATTCTGTTAGATCTCGCAAAACAAGGCAAGAAAGTTTGTCGTATAAAAGGGGGAGATCCCTTTATTTATGGCCGAGGTGGAGAAGAAGTTCAAGTACTTGCAGAGCATGGGATCCAATATCAAATCGTACCTGGGATCACAGCAGCAGCTGGCTGTAGCGCCTATGCAGGGATCCCGCTAACGCATAGAGATCATGCTCAAGCGATCCAATTCGTTACTGGCCACTGTAAACAAGATGGCCAAGAATTAGATTGGGATGGGTTAGCGAAAGCCAACCAGACCCTCGCGGTTTACATGGGTGTGATCAAATCTCCCCATATTCAAGCACAATTGCTTGCGCATGGTCGTTCACCTAGCACCCCTGTCGCCATAGTTGAGAATGGCACGCGACAATCACAGCGGGTAATAAGGACACAGCTTGACCAATTAGCCAAAGCAATCGATGAACATAGTATATGCTCGCCTGCTCTGCTGATAATCGGTGAGGTCGCTGCATTACATGAGCAACTAGCTTGGTTTAATAAGAACAATCAAATAAGCAGTTTCGCTCAACCGATTACGCAAGTTGCGTAATCACTGTACAAGATAGTTAAATTTATAAGTAGGACATAAATCATGGCTTTAACTCATCTCCAGCAATTAGAAGCTGAGAGCATAAAGATTATTCGTGAGGTTGCCGCTGAGTTTGAAAACCCAGTAATGTTGTATTCTATTGGCAAAGACTCTTCGGTACTGCTGCACCTGGCGAGAAAGGCATTCTTCCCTGCAAAAATACCATTTCCTTTGCTCCATGTTGATACTAACTGGAAATTCAGAGAAATGATTGAATTTCGCGATCGCTTAGCAAAAGAATATGGCTTTGAATTGCTTGTGCACAAAAACCCTGAAGGGCTCGAAATGAATATTAGCCCCTTCGTCCACGGCTCCGCCAAGCATACCGACATTATGAAAACACAAGGCCTAAAGCAGGCTCTTGACCAATATGGCTTTGACGCTGCATTTGGCGGCGCCCGTCGTGATGAAGAGAAATCCAGAGCAAAGGAGCGAGTTTACTCATTTAGAGATAAACACCACCGCTGGGATCCAAAAAATCAACGACCAGAGCTGTGGAATACCTATAACGGCCAAGTGAATCCTGGTGAGAGCATCCGCGTATTCCCATTATCTAATTGGACTGAGCTTGATATTTGGCAATACATCTATCAAGAGCAAATTGAAATCGTTCCGTTGTATCTCTCTAAGCCCCGCCCTGTAGTAGAAAGAAACGGTACACTTATCATGGTTGATGATGATCGTATGCCACTTGCTGAAGGTGAAGTGCCGGAAATGAAATCTGTACGCTTCAGAACACTTGGCTGCTACCCGCTAACGGGCGCTGTTGAGTCAGAAGCAGATACATTAACTGGTATTATTGAAGAGATGTTGCTATCAACGTCGTCAGAACGTGAGGGCCGAGTCATTGATCATGATTCAGCAGGGTCAATGGAGAAGAAAAAGCGTGAGGGGTATTTCTAATGTCAACGGCAAATGAAGTAAAAGAATTAGGCATTGAAACCTATTTAACGCGTCAACAAGACAAAAGCTTGTTGCGCATGATGACCTGTGGCAGCGTTGATGACGGTAAGTCAACACTGATTGGTCGCCTGCTCCACGATAGTCACCAAATTTATGAAGACCAACTAGCGGCACTACACAAAGACAATGAAAAAGTCGGCAATGCTGGTGAAGAGCTAGATTTAGCATTACTTGTTGATGGCTTACAGGCTGAGCGTGAACAAGGTATTACCATTGATGTGGCTTACCGCTATTTCTCGACAGCGAAGCGTAAATTTATTATTGCCGATACGCCGGGACACGAGCAATACACCCGCAACATGGTAACAGGAGCCTCGACCAGTGATTTAGCCATTATTCTGGTTGATGCCCGATATGGTGTTCAAGTACAAACAAAGCGTCATAGTTTTATCTGTGACTCTTTAGGCATCAAGCAGTTTGTAGTCGCGATAAACAAAATGGATATTGTTGACTTTGAAGAAGCCGTTTTTGAACGCATTAAAGCTGACTATTTAAAGTTTGCTGAGCAACTGAATGTAGAAGATATTCGCTTTGTGCCAATGTCTGCATTGAAAGGTGACAACGTTGTTAATCGCTCAGAAAAAACACCTTATTACAATGATAAGCCACTACTTGAGCTACTCGAAGATTCTCCGGCAGCAGAACCGAATCACACATTCGAAGCGCGTTTCCCAGTACAGTATGTAGTGCGACCCAACTTAGATTTTCGTGGATTTCAGGGAACCCTAACATCTGGCAGCTTACGTGTAGGTGACGCCGTTAAGATCCTACCTTCAGGCAAAACGTCAACGATTAAAGAGTTGGTGACATTTGATGGTAACCTAGCACAGGCAGAAACGGGTCAAGCATTCACCATCACCCTCAATGACGAAGTAGATGTCAGCCGTGGAGATGTCATTGTGCCAGCCAACTCCAGCGCTCAAGTTACCAATAAGCTTAGTGCTAAGCTTGTATGGATGCATGAAACACCGCTACAACTTGGTAAGAGCTACAACATCAAACTAGGCAGCAAGAAAACCACTGCAACCATAACGCACATTGACTATACAATTGATGTCAATACTCTTGAGCATGGCCAGGCAGATTCATTATCATTAAATGAAATTGCCATTGTAACACTCGAGCTTACTGAAAATGTAGTTGCTGACGAGTATAGCCACAATCATGAAACTGGCTCGTTCATTTTAATTGACCGCCTCACCAACCTAACCATTGGTGCAGGTATGGTAGCAGAGGTACAAACTGCGACCACCACATCCTCAAGTCAATTTAGCGACTTTGAGATTGAGTTTAACGCATTAGTTCGCAAGCATTTTCCACATTGGCAAGCGCTTGATATTTCGAAATTAAAATAATGCACCAGCGCCTGTTAGTCGAGGTATGACAGTATTATGGAACAAGTCATTTTAACAGGCATTATGCTAGCGTTAATCGTGTGTCTATTTGCCACACGTATTAACGCAGCTTGGCTGTTTACAGGTGCAATTGCAACGAGTTATTTGACTGGATTGATCGATTTAGAATCCATGCTAGCCAATTATGCTAATCCTTCGTTGATCACGCTTGTTTTGCTCATTTTGGTTTCCATAGCAATAGAAAAAACAACGCTGGTAAGCAAACTTGCCCAGTCAATGGCACAAGGGAGCTTAACAAAAGCGGTTTTAAAGCTTGGACTATCAACTGCATTTTTATCTTCTTTTACCAATAATACAGCTGTAGTGGCATCTCTCATTACTAAGGTTAAGGAGAGTAAAACCCACGCCCCCTCTAAGCTTCTACTCCCATTGTCATATACCGCCATCTTAGGTGGAACTTTGACATTAATAGGGACATCAACAAACTTAATCGTCAATGGTTTTGCTGTTGAAGCTGGTATGGCGCCATTTGGCTTCTTTGATTTTACCTTGGTAGGACTGGCGGTTTTGGCCGTTGGTTTGGTGACTATCACCATCATGCTTAAGTATTTGCCTGATAATGGAAAAAATGATGACGAAGTGGTGCCGTTCTATCTTGAAGGAAGAGTAGAGCCTAGCTCAAAACTCGTCGGTCGTACCGTAGAGGAAAATGGTCTGCGCGACTTGAAAGACTTATTCCTTGCCGAAATCATACGTGGAGAAAGGCGTATTTGTGCAGTTACGCCACAACAAGAGATCCTTTCAGGCGACGTATTATTATTTGTTGGAGACATCAATTCAGTCCCCCTCTTGCAACGTTTTGATGGACTCAAGATAGTCCATGATAAACACGAAAAAGACGTGGAGCATTTAGTCGAAGTCGTTGTTAGCCAATCGTCTCGATTCTTAGGGAAAACCATTAAAGAGATCCGCTTTAGAGAACAGTTTCATGCTGCGATTATCGCCATTCGTCGTGGACATGATCGACTACAAGGAGGGATCGGGCAAGTTAAGTTACAAGCAGGTGACTCATTAATTTTGGCACCGAGTAGTGACTTTTATGCACTGCCAAACCTGAAACGCGAGTTTGTCTATATTTCAGGACTAGACCTTCAAGCACACCTTTCTAGCAATAAGTCTAATACGGTGTTGGCTAGTTTTGCCACCGTCATTGGCTTGAGTATCTTTGGTATTGTGCCGCTAGTTAAAGGGCTAATTGTTTTATTAGGCGCACTTGTACTACTTGGTACTATTAAAGTACCTGAGATGAAACGTCGCTTTCCCATCGAGCTGGTCGCGATCGTCGGCAGTGCAATTGGGCTCGCCAAACTCATGATTGAAACCGGGTTGGCAGCTGAAATTTCATCTAGCCTGCTGTGGCTACTCGGAGATTTTGGTCCTTATGGTGCCTTTATCGCTATTTTTGTGATGACGGTAGTATTTACAGAGCTTATTACTAACAACGCGGCAGCCGCACTGTCATTTCCGGTTGCCTATGCACTCGCGAGCGGCTTTGGGGTCAACCCCTTGCCTTTTGTGATGGCGGTCGCGTTTGGTGCATCAGCAAGTTTTATTTCACCATTTGGTTACCAAACAAACCTAATGGTGTATAGCGCAGGCAACTACCGTATTCGTGACTACATCACCATAGGGCTGCCCTTGTCGCTGATTTATTCCGCAACGGTACTCATTGTAATTCCATTTGTCTTTCCATTTTAACAGAGCAGAATATGGACGAAAATATTGTTTGGCATCACTATGCCGTAGATAAAACCAAACGCAGCCAATTAAAAGCTCATAGACCTTGTATACTTTGGTTTACTGGCTTTTCAGGCTCGGGAAAAAGTACTGTAGCCAATGCCTTAGAACATGCACTGTTAGCGCGAAATATACATACCTATCTATTAGATGGCGATAATGTCAGACATGGGCTCTGTAAAGATTTAGGATTTAGCGATGCTGATCGTGTCGAAAATATTCGCCGGGTTGGTGAGTTAAGTAAGCTAATGGTCGATGCCGGATTGCTCGTGCTCACCGCTTTTATTTCGCCTTTTCAAGCCGAGCGAGATATGGTTCGTGACTTGGTGTCTGAAGGTGAGTTTATTGAGGTTTACCTTGATACTCCACTCGACGTTTGTGAACAGCGAGACCCAAAAGGACTGTATAAAAAAGCGCGTGCAGGCGAGATAAAACATTTTACCGGCATTGATTCTGCGTATGAGCCCCCAATTAACCCAGAAATATGTTTAAATACTTCTGAGCAGTCGTTGGAATGTTCTGTCCAGCAACTAATAGAGTATCTACTGTCAAAAAATATCATAAGGTAAGTCATGAATCATACGGATCTGCTAGAAGAAGTATTAAATCTGAGTATTCGCGCTGGTGAAGCAATTATGAAGATTTATGCCAAGGACTTTAACATTGAATTTAAAGAAGATGAGAGTCCAGTCACTGAGGCAGATCTTGCTGCACATAAAGTGATAGTTGCAGGACTAAAAGAACTTACCCCAGAGCTCCCAATTTTAAGCGAGGAAAGTGCGGTAATTGACTGGGAAGAACGCCGTCAGTGGCAATCATACTGGCTAGTTGACCCAATCGATGGCACAAAGGAATTTATCAAAAAAAATGGGGAGTTTACCGTCAACATCGCGCTTATCAACAACGGCGAACCCATTCTGGGTGTCGTTCATGCTCCGGCACTCAATGAAAGCTACCTCGCTGAACAAAGCATTGGCGCTTTCAAACAAACCGGTGAAGCGCGCATTGAACTTAAAGTCACCACTAAACCAAACCAAGGCGTAATTAAAGTGGTTGGTTCGCGCTCCCACCCGTCAGCTGATCTTGCACAATATCTTACCCGTTTTGAACAAGTTGATATGGTACCAAAGGGAAGCTCATTGAAGTTATGCTTAGTCGCAGAAGGCAAAGCCGATGTATACCCACGCCTAGGCCCCACTTCTGAATGGGATACAGGCGCTGGACATGCAGTTGCAAATATCGCTGGAGCAAGCGTAGTCCAGCTCAATGGTGAGCCGCTACGGTATAACCAAAAAGCTGACTATCTCAATCCCTACTTTGTGGTGTCTAGATTAGAAGAGTGATACCACATAGTCGCTTATACATGTTAGCCCGAGATTAATTCAACCGATACCTCCAATCTTGGCGTAGGGTTTACTTATGCTAAGTATTGGTTGGTTTATTCGCAGCCCGAGTCAGTACTTTATCGTACACCTGTTTTAAAACTTCGCTGGGTACAGTTAAAGAAAATTGTTCTCTTACTAACTTCTCAAGCTGCGCAAAGCTTTCGATCGGTTGTTCTACTACATTTCCATCGCACTCATGCCATTCAAAGTAGCTTTGGTTTCGGATCAAGTAGCGATGGCAATGACTGACACGAGATACAATCAAGTTATTAACAAACCCAGCATCAGGGTGTTGATGAGAGAAAAAATGGCCTATTTCACAATCTGATTCAAAGATTTCACCCAAGTCAACATGATACAAAGTGAGCGGAGCTTCTCCTTCCTCTAACAATGTCACTTTCACATAATCAGATGATTTTTGTACCTGATAAGTTTGGCGTCCTTGTATACTAAGCGCTTGGTTGATATTGATGGGTGCTCGGGGAGACTTTACCCCAAAACCAACGTCAACTAAGTACTCCTCCCCCTCCAGTTCTAGTAGCGTCATGCGATGAGAGCGAGGGTTGTCCTGTTGACCATTGAGCATTACCCTTGCAAGCACAGGTCGAACCGTAAAGCCTAGCTGTTGTAACGCCAAATAGGCAATCTTGTTTTGTTCAAAACAATAGCCACCTTGCTTTTGGGTGATTAGGCGATTAAATAAAGTGTCTTCATCAAGTAATAAGCGTTCACCATACATAGCATTAATACTTGAAAAGGCGTATCGATCTAAATGTTTTTGCTGCAACTCAGTTACAAGTGCAAGGCCTGAGCCCTGCTCTAGAGACAAGCTATCTAGGTAATATTTAATATTCATTGCTAATTCCATCACTGAATCCTTAAGTTGATGGGAGCAGGTTAAAACCTCGACTTAAGTTTAGGTCAATACTTAATATAAACTTTTTACCATCAACATCATGCAAACAACTGATGTATTTTTGAGTCTGATAAAAGTAGGTGCTTTGCGCGCTCTACTGATAAAGGTTTTGACATTAAATACCCCTGACTTTGCTGACAATAAAGCCGAGACATCACAGCTAATTGCGCCGCCGTTTCTATCCCTTCTGCTGTTACGACAAGATTGAAGCTCTTAGCAATAGCGCAAATTGCCTCAATAAGCTGCTCGGCTTTGTCATCATACTCAATCCCTGCGATAAATGATCTATCAATTTTTACTCCGTCAATTGGCAGATGATTGAGCCTAGCCAGACTGCTGTAACCAGTACCAAAGTCATCAATATAGATCCCAAATCCTGCGTCATGTAAGCGTTTTAATGGCTCAACTAGCATATTCTCCTCTGCCATCATCGCAGATTCGGTTAGCTCTAGCTTAATTTGTGATACAGAGATCGATGCGACTTCACACTGTTCTATCAGCCAATCCACAAATTGCTGAGAATGTAGCTGTAACGGAGACACATTGACAGCAACAAACATACTGTCATCCCCCACATCATGAATGAAACTCAGCGCTTGTTCAAAAACCCACTGACCAAGCATGGTAATTTTTCCACACTGCTCAGCGATGGGAATAAACTCAGCTGGGCTTACATCACCGAGCAAAGGATTGTGCCATCGTAACAATGCTTCAAACCCCTTCAAACATTTACCTTGCTGACAATACACAGGCTGCAGATTTAACGTCAGCTCTTGAACAGGGTTCATCACGTTCAATGCCTGCTCCAATTGAATCTTTCGTCCCGCCTCGTTAGCAATCGCGTTAGTAAAAATATGATACGTATTTTTGCCGCGCTTTTTGGCTTCATACATCGAAATATCAGCATCATGCAGTAACTTTTCAGCGTCACAGCTGATGCAAGGTGTTGTGAAATGCCTTACTCCTATACTGCCACTTACACTATGCGCTTGATCTTTTAGTGAAAAGGGTGCACGGATCTGTACTAAAACATCTTCTAATACCCCTTCTATCGGTTGCGGTAGTTGCTTATCATCAATGAGGACGGCAAACTCATCGCCTCCAAGTCGTGCAATCTCAGCGTAACCACTTAGCAACCCACGCATGCGCGAAGCAAACTCAGCTAATAACTTATCGCCAGCTTGATGTCCTAACATGTCATTTATCAATTTAAACCTATCTAAATCAATGTATAACAGTGTATATTTTGCGCTCTGTTTTTCGCGCACTTTATCAACTAAAGAAATAAAACTTTGTCGGTTAAGGAGATCGGTGAGGCTATCATGTTGTGCTTTATACCTCAGCTGCTCTTGAAGTAATTTTCCTTGAGTAATGTCTGTTACTCGGCCTTCATACAGACATGAATCAGGGAGGTGCAACCAGTTGCCTGAGTGCCTAAGCCAAATATGCTCACCACACTCAGACGTTGCCAGCCACTCCATTTCTTGGTGCGCGTGCTTATTCTTTACAGTGTCTTGCCATAGACCTTTGCACTCATAATCTTGCATGAGTGTCGCAAAACTGGTTTCAGGCTTAGGCGGATTGCCCGCAAACAAAAGCTGATTGAATGCTGGGTTTGAGTCTACTATGTTACCATCTTGATTTAAAACGAATAGCCCTTCATGACTATTGATAAACAGGCTTTTATACTTTCGTTCAGCCGCTACCTGTTGCTGCAGTGCCCCTAGTCGTTTATTTGACTCGCTTTGTAACCTTTGATTGGTAATTTCCAATCGTTTGGTTCTCTCAACCACGAGATTATTTACTGTTTTGTTGCGATTCTTTAGCTGTTGCAGCTGCAACCAAACCAAAAGAATACACACAGTGACAACGGATAAGAAAAGCACAATTAAGATTTTATGATTATTTAACCAGCTGGGATGCAAAAGAGACTCATCAAACAACTGCATGGTAATGGGCATACCATAGAAGTTGATGGTTCGCTCAGCACTTGGTGTGAATTCATCCAAAGCAAATTGCTGTTGCCAATCGGAACTATAAATAGCCTCCCCCTTGGAGGCAACCACGAGATGCTGTTTGCGTTGTTGGTAGAGTTGACCAAATAATGATTCCAGCAAAATAGGCAATTCAAAGCTTAACCCAAGTATTACGTTAAACTCGTCCCCTTTAGCTTGCTGTATTAAGAGGCTGAGCTTCTTTTGATTTGGCCACACAAAAGTAGATAGTGCATTTTGATTTTGTTGAGTAAATATATCTTCTGTCAAAAGCTCAGCCTGCCCCACGGTTTGACCAACTTCTGAGACTGGTGCAGCTTTAGTTACCACCAACCAGCGGCCAGATTCACTTACCTCGTTATGACGGATTTTAAAGTCAAAATAACCACGATTTCGCTGTGCGGTTTCAAGTGCTGAGAACTGTCCGGGCTCAACCAATACATATGTTTCCATACTCAACCCTAAATTGGTTGTAGCTAGCTGAGACTGAGCAATTTCATAAAAATCAGCACTTTGATGTCGGTTTAAATAAGCATCTATTGAATAAAGCAAATGAGCCACATGTTGCAATTTACCATTAAGTAAATACTCAAGCCTTGATAACTCCTGCTCTTGTTTATGATCTAGCTGCTCTTGGTAGTAAATATTGACAATCACGCCTACGTAGAGCAAAGACGTAAACAAAAACAATAAACCAAACATTGGCAAGCATCGCCGTATGGTACGCAAGGCTTTAACATCTTTGATATTACTAATTAGCGGTCGTTTAAATCTGGACATATTTACTAAACATTGTATGCTACTGCCATTCGATAATAATTCTTATTTACAATGAATAAAAGTAAACTTTTCCTTTTTTTGCTTTTTTGGGTACATTTTGATCAAGCCATCGCGCTGCAATCATCACAGCCACAAGTTAACGTTTATTCATTTCGAAAATACAAGCTTATCCAACCTGTTATTCACGCTTTTGAGCAAGAGACGGGCATAAGTGTCAATCTCGTCAATGGCAAGTCACAGCAGCTCCTCTCACGCTTAAGAACTGATGGAATTAACTCGCAAGCAGACGTACTACTGACTTCTGATCTGATCCAACTGCATGACTATAAAGATCTACTACGCCCATTAGATGAGATTGGAAGTTGGCACATCATTAATCCTGCGTTTAAAGATGATGATAAACGCTGGGTCAGCGTTTCGATGCGAACTCGCGCCATATTTAGAAGAAAAGCTTCAAATACACCGTTACCACAGGTTTATTCTGATCTGAATAAGCCACAATTTAAAGGGAAGTTTTGTATTCGTCAGTGGTCTCATAGTTATAACCTCGCTCTGGCATCAATACTCTATACTTCTTCATACTCTGGCGATTACATGTGGCTAGAACAAGCCAATACATTGCTAGCAAAACGCCCAGTTGGCGGTGATAGAGATCAACTTAGAGCACTTGCTCTTGGGCAATGTGAACTGGCGTTTGCTAATCATTATTACTGGCTAATGATGCACCACTCTGACAATAAAAGAGACAAGATACTGGCAGAGCAACTCGAGATCCACCATATAAAAATGCACTCGGGTAAAACTCCAGTTTCCACAACCACAGCAGCAATTTCACGACATGCGCCTAATGCCAAGGCAGCCATGCAGTTTGTGGAGTTTTTATTAAAACCAAGTACCCAGTCTATGTATGCTGAGTTACTTCACGAATATCCTGTCCTTGGCAGCGCACAATACAACCTTGTGCCGTTTCATCCAGCTATTGAACAAATCAAACAAGGTTTAAAGCAAGTAAAACGAGCACAGGCGGTGATTAAATCAATTAGCGAAAATCACCTGTAAGTCACAATTAAATATTGGTACAGGTCGTTTGGCTAATTGTATTCTGGTAAATGTTTTAGCCGGCTTTGGACCCTGTAAGGTTTGTACACTGTGCTCATGCTCTGAATATACTTGTTGATAGGGGTATTTGTTATCATTTTCACGCCACGTCAAGGTAAGATGACCACCTTCATAACGCCAGCGACCTTGGTAGTGGCTCCCAACCTGCTCCCAGCTCCCCCTTGGGTTGAGCTGCAATTGCAGCGCATCGTCACATTGATGAGAAAATAATAGGTTTGGAAGTAACTGCACGGCTCTATTTTTAACCAAGTACAGCCCAGCATTCCCGGGAGTATAGCGATGCCCTTCCATGTTAAATTCAGAAGTGGTGAGCGATTCAAAACCAACCGCTTTTACAGCCGCCTCAACTTCTCCAAGCCATCTCTCACCCGATGTCATCGGCGCAATATTCAAACGTGCACTATCATACTTTTCAGGAACAGGCAGTGAAGTAAAACGAAAATTAACCTCTCGCTGCGCTAACTCACGCATCAGATTTTGTCTCGTGGTGTCGTCTAGCCCTGATTCAAAAATGTGTAAAGTTTGGGTACTACAACCGCTCAGCAAGCAAGCGGCTACTAAATAAATATATCTCATATTCATCCTTGAGCACGATAACTTGAGGCTGAATTATATTATCCACTTGCCTTCAAGTTTGGTGCTATTTTTGCTCCAAATTAACACCTAGATAGCCAAGTTTCAACTGCGGATTTTGGATAAAGAATATCTTTGAAAAGATGGTGCTGTTGATGATGTAAATGTTGCTCTTGACTCGGTAACCCTGCTTGGATTTGACTGTGATGCTCATTAAAACGTGAGATGACTGAGAGCTTGTCTTTGGCTTGAGTAAGCGACTCATTGACATAGTGACGTACATCATCCGCGGTCATTAGATCTGTCTTATCGACCTGCATAAGCTCTTTTCTCAATGCTGTGCGAATCCCCATCGTTGCCTCCATTAACATACTGATAAAAACAAATCGCGTGGACGACCTGCAAAATACACACCAAATACTTCAGTAATGTTAAAGACACAGGTTTTAGCAAAAAAGTTTCGTCATTAATCGTAGTAATTTTATATACTGTCGTATAAGGCAATAAGACACTAGCTGTGTTAGGTAAATACGGCATGTTGAGGTTATAAAAATGCAAGATGGGTTTATTGAAATTGAGCTCGAAGAAGAGCCGATAGAGTTGTGCAACCTTTTGAAAGTGCTCGACTTAGCAGAAACTGGAGGACATGCAAAGTTATTGATCACTGAAGGTTATGTAGCAGTCAACGATGAAATATGTACGCAAAAACGTAAAAAGATTTATTCGGGCGATATTCTGCATTTTGATGGCGATGAATTTCATTTAACGTTAGCACCAGACGCGACACCACAGCCTAGAGCAGTTGCAACACCAAAACCATCAACTGCAACGCCGACTGCCAGTAAGAAAAAACGACAAAAGTCGGGAAAATCTTACACACAAGTGGACAAAAATACAGGCCGTAAGCCCATTTCTTTTGGTTAACTCGTATCGCTTTGACAGCAAACCACAACTCTTTTCTCACCGCTGTAGTGCACTAATGCCCCGCTAGAGTGCACTCATCTCTTGAAAAATTCCCTTTTCAACACTAGGACTATAAATGTACAAAAATGCAGCAGGTTTGCAATTGGTACATTCTATGCAAATTTCTTTGCATGATTAGAATAAGGAAAAGGGTCAAGCATGAACAATTCATATAATACCCTGACTCAGCTTACCGTCGGCGAGCGTCAGGTGCACATTCACTCACTACCAGCGTTGAGCGATAGGGCAAAGAGACTGCCATTTTCTCTGAAAATCTTACTCGAAAACCTACTACGCCATGAAGATGGTAAAAATGTTACTGCCAAGGACATCGATGCGCTACTTAACTGGAAGCCTGAAGAAAAACCAAGCAAAGAAGTGGCTTTTACCCCAGCCCGCGTCGTAATGCAAGACTTCACCGGCGTGCCCGCAATCGTCGACCTTGCAGCAATGCGTGATGCGATGGCAAAGCTAGGTGGTGACCCAAATAAAATCAATCCCCTGTCTCCTGCTGAAATGGTCATAGATCACTCAGTGCAAGTAGACGAATACGGTCATGATGGCGCATTTGATTTAAATGCAAAACTTGAGTATCAACGCAATAAAGAAAGGTATGAATTCCTGCGTTGGGGGCAAGGCGCATTCGACAACCTAAAGGTTGTGCCACCAGCAACGGGTATCGTGCATCAGGTAAATTTAGAGTATTTGGCACGAGTCGTGTTTGAAAAAGATATCAATGGCATGCCCTTCGCCTACCCCGACACACTTGTCGGTACAGACTCACATACAACCATGATCAACGGCCTTGGCATATTAGGCTGGGGCGTAGGAGGGATTGAGGCTGAAGCCGCAATGCTTGGTCAACCTATTTCCTTACTCATCCCTCAAGTGGTTGGCTTTAAATTAGAAGGTCAATTACCTGAAGGGACAACCGCAACCGACTTAGTTCTAACAGTAACGCAGATGTTACGTGAGCACGGCGTTGTGGGTAAGTTTGTTGAGTTCTTTGGTGATGGCTTAGCTGACCTGCCACTAGCTGACAGAGCCACGATTGCTAATATGGCGCCTGAGTATGGTGCCACATGTGGGATCTTTCCTATTGATGATGAAACCCTTGAATACCTTCGCCTCACCAACCGTGACGAAGAGAAGATAGCGCTGATTGAAGGTTACGCAAAACATCAAGGCATGTGGCGCGAGCCCGGTGATGAGCCACTTTACACCGACGTTTTGACACTAGACTTAGCGACTGTCGTTCCAAGTCTTGCAGGTCCAAAGCGCCCACAAGATAGAATCCCTCTCAATGACGCCGGTAAAATTATCCAAGCCCATTTAGGAGAATTTCAACATGAGCGCAGTGAAAAAAATGCCGCGTCGGATCAAGATGAAGCTCGCACCGTTAGTGAAGGTGGGGCTTCTCGGGTTGACCAAAACGAACCGGCAACCCTCGGTGTTGGTAAGGTTAAATTTAAAAAACAAGAGTTTGAATTAGTCGACGGTGCCTGCGTTATTGCGGCTATCACAAGCTGCACAAACACCTCAAACCCAAGTGTCATACTTGCTGCTGGTCTTGTTGCAAAAAAAGCCAAAGCACTTGGATTAAAGCCCAAGCCTTGGGTGAAAACGTCATTAGCTCCAGGCTCAAAAGTAGTCACTGATTATCTAAAACAAGCTGACCTTTTAGCGCCACTTGCGGAACTCGGTTTTGATTTAGTCGGCTACGGCTGTACAACTTGTATCGGTAACTCCGGCCCATTACCAAAAGAAATTAACGACGCCATCGTTAAGCATCAGCTGGTCGTCAGCTCAATTCTATCTGGAAATCGTAACTTCGAAGGGCGGATCCACCAAGATGTAAAAATGAACTTCCTCGCATCGCCGCCACTTGTCGTGGCCTATGCAATCGCAGGGCGAACTGATATTGACGTCTACAATGAAGCATTGTGCCAAGCTGATGACGGACAGGGTGTATTCTTAAAAGACATTTGGCCATCGGTCTCTGAAGTCAGTGAACTAGTTTCTCAAACTGTGACCCAAGCCATGTTTGCTGAAAACTATGCCGATGTTTATCAAGGGGATAAACATTGGCAAGAGATCGCTGTTAATCAAAGCGAACGCTATCACTGGCAAGATAGCTCTACTTATATTCGTAAAGCACCCTTTTTTGATGATATGAGCAAAGAGCCACCAGGGATCCCAAACATCAAAGGCGCAAGGTGCCTTGCTAAACTCGCAGATTCAGTTACTACCGATCACATCTCTCCTGCCGGGAACATTAAAGCGTCAGCTCCCGCTGGGGAATATTTACAATCACAAGGCGTGAAGCAAGCGGATTTTAACTCTTATGGCTCACGCCGTGGTAATCATGAGGTAATGATGCGTGGCACCTTTGCGAATGTGCGCTTACGCAATCAGCTAGCCCCGGGTACCGAAGGAGGGATCACTAGGTTATTACCTGATGGCGCTCTTATGAGTATATTTGATGCAGCTGAACAGTACCGACAACGTAATACACCATTGGTGATCTTAGCCGGTAGTGAATATGGTACAGGCTCATCGAGAGATTGGGCTGCTAAGGGTTCATTACTCCTTGGCATCAAAGCAGTTCTGGCAAAAAGTTATGAGCGTATCCATCGCTCTAATCTTATTGGTATGGGTGTGTTGCCTTTGCAGTTCAAACCAGACGAAGGTCATGAAGAGCTTAGTTTAAGTGGTGAGGAGGAATTTGAAATAGAAGGGATCTACGACACCGCAACTGAAGTCATCGTTACCGCCAAAAATGCCAAAGGTGAGGAAAAACAGTTTTCAGCAGACATTCGCATAGATACCCCAAAAGAGTGGGAGTACTATCAACATGGTGGGATATTACAGTATGTGCTGAGACAAATGCTCAATTAATCTAACAACATTAGAAGAGCATAGCACTTAAGCTGAAATCAGCGCTATGCTCTACTTTGATACCGAGCTTCAGCGAAGCTCGTTTGCTGTTGTCATCGCTGATATGCCAGTGCAAACTTGAATCACCTGAACTGCGAATATTTCAGGGTTTTCGAGCGTTAAAGAGTAAGCGCACCTTACCCAAACTTCAGGTTAAGTATCAAAACCGTCCCGTATAAATAAGTGTAACAGTGTTAAGGTCGGCATCGTTTAGATCCGACCCTAAACCAAATCGAACCGCTGAATGAGCATTAAACCAGTACTCTGTTTGCAGCTCAACGATTGACTCATTAAACTCTTCTTCTTGTAGCCTCGCAGACACCGCAACTTGCCAGCTTTTGTTGAAGTAATAACCAGCTTGTACTTGCCAAAAGTCCGTATCTGCTGCCACTTTTTGCATCTTCACATCCCACCCAACACCATCCTCAACCTCGGTATACCTAAAAAAGGGCGCAAGTGCTGTTTCAGTACTATGATCATCTACACCAAAGCCATCAAATTCTGAACGTTGACCGATAAATGTTAAGCCTAACTGCATATTTCGACTGACGAAACGACCCACCTGTAACAGTGCAATGGTATCTTTGGTGGACACAGAAAATGCCTCATCATCACTAAATTGAGTGACATCTACCGCCACCCGCCAGTACCGCCCAATAAACAGCTCAGCATCAGCTTGGTACAATTGCCAATCATCATTTGTAAATCCCCCAATGGAAAAGTTATCGCTTTTCTGTAAATACCCCTGCAAGCTATAAGGTGTGCTATTGTTTTTCAAAGTTGTCAGATAATGCTTATACTGAACACCTAAGAATCCATCCTCAATTTCCAAAAACTCACCGAAACCGATACTTACTTCGTGTGAATTGGCTGCACTCATACCGGAATAAAGTAATAACCCTAGTATTGGTAGTACTCTCATGTTTTCCCCTTTACGTTAATGCAAAGATTGTAACGATGAGAAAAAATCGCCATAGTAAAAAAATGTAAGCATATGTATAAGAAAAGGAGACAAACATGTCCATTTGGTTTTCCCCAATTAGCCTTGAGTTGTGTAAATCACTAGATGAGGGAGCGACGGGTAAAGGTACATTAATGAAAACTTTGGGTATCGAGATTAGCGAAATAGGCGATGATTATCTTGTAGCGACTATGCCTGCGACCCCTCAGCATCACAACCCTATGGGAATTGTCCATGGTGGTGCAAATGTGGTGTTAGCGGAAACCGTCGCAAGTTATGCGGCAAACTTTGTCGTAGATACCGAACGATTTTACTGTGTCGGTCAGGAGATTAATGCAAATCACTTAAAAGCCTCGCGAAACGGTATACTGCGAGCTGTTGCTAAACCTATCCACCTAGGAAAACGCTCTTCAGTGTGGGAAATACGCATTACTAATAGTAAAAATGAACTATGTTGTATCTCACGAATGACAGCAGCAGTGGTATCACGTTAAAGCTTGATCTACCACAATTCATAACGATGCAATTCACCTCATGATTATTGCACCAACAAGCATGGTGAGGTGAATATAATGCCGGCTTCCAAACTCTGGCCTTTACACCTACTTATCGTATCAGGGCTTGCGCTCATTGTGATAGGTCATACTATACTGACGACTCAATGGCTGCATGAGTTGGGGCCAAAGGGGCTTGTAGTAGGTGCCAGCTGTATTGCTCTTGGCCTTACTTGCTCACTACCCACCAAAATCTATCTTACTATTTTACTCATGCGCCGCGAGCATAAAGGGTGATATGTTCTGAGCTTAATTTCAGAAGTCTGTTAGTTAACTACAATAATGTCTAAGTGCAATGGAGTATTGAGTTATAACATGTGGTGCTTAATACCTAGTTGCTCAGTATTACTTGATATTAGAGTGTGATTACTGCACCCTAAACCAAGAGTTTGAGATAGGCGTTAAACAGTGGATAAAGTTGATACTATCATTATTGGCGCGGGCGTTGTCGGCCTTGCTATTGCAGCAAAGCTTAGCCATAACCGTAGTGTGCTTGTCATCGACAAGGAAACTCATGTTGGCGAACATACCAGTAGCCGTAACAGTGAAGTAATCCATGCCGGAATTTACTACTCTTTAGATAGCCTCAAGCAGCTGTTATGTGTTAGGGGTAAAGCGCTTCTTTATGCACGTTGTAAACAACTTAATATCCCTTACAAGCAACTCGGTAAGTTTATCGTCGCGACCGATGAAAGTGAGGCGCAGCAACTCGACGTAATCAAGCAGACAGCGTATAACAACACCGTCACGGATCTGAGCTTCGTTTCGTCTCAAACCATTAGCCAACAATTAAGCCATTTAAGCATTCACAGTGCGTTGTTTTCTCCTACCACTGGTATTGTGGATAGTCATCAGTTGATGCTGTCTTTGATTGCCGAAATTGAAGCCAACGGTGGTATTGTTGCAACCCAAACAGCATTCATGGATGTTCAGAAGCTGGCCGAAGGCTTTGTCATAGCGATGCGCTGTAAGGACGAGTATTATGAACTGTGTTGTAGTCAACTTATTAACAGCGCAGGGCTGTCAGCGCCTGATATACTGAACAAAATAACTGGTAATAACCCCCAAGTGGACGCTTATTATTGTCGTGGTCGCTATTACCGCTATCAAGGGAAACACCCATTCCAACACTTAGTTTATCCTATTCCTAATAGACATGGCCTTGGGGTACATGCCACATTAGATTTGGCTGGACAGTTAAAGTTTGGGCCTGACACCGAGTATGTAGACAACATAGATTATCGTTTTGACGACTCGCACAAGGCACAGTTTATAAAAGCGATAACTCAATACTGGCCACAACTCGACCCCTCTAGACTGACACCAGACTATACCGGGATCAGGCCAAAGCTCAGCCGCCACCAACAAAGTGATTTTGTGATTCAGTTCGAGGCAACACACGGTATCGCTAACTTTGTCAATTTGATGGGGATTGAATCTCCAGGCCTAACTGCAAGCTTAGCGATTGCTGAGTATGTTGAGCAGCACTTATATACTGTTTAGCGGTTTTCCTTTAGCGCCTCATCTATTTTTTTTGCTCTCTCGTCCATTAACTTTTGTACGTCTTGGGTGTCCTTCATTAACTGCTGCACCGCAGCAGGGTTTAACGCTGTCGGTACTACTTTTGAAGAGGAGTTATTGGGCTCTTGTTCAGCCTTGGCGGCAAGAACACTTGTATCTTCAGCTGCTATGACTGTAATTTTACTCTCGTCTATTTGATATGCTTGAGAATGACCATGCGGGTTTGGCTTATCGGAATAATGCCACTGTCCCTTTGCATCCTGCCAGCGATATACTTGTGTATGCGAACTCGACGCTGGCTTACTGTCACCTAACAAGTCGTTTGTATGTGATTTGACTTGATCAATTGCATCTATTCCTTGGCGCTTCAACTCATTTGCATTGTGTTCTACCGACTGGGTTATCGACTGCACACTTAACCAAGGCTTTCCATCTGGTCGTTTGAGCACAAATAAACAGGCTACTGCGACTAGCATGACCATAATCATCAAATAACTCGCGGCTTTCATTTTCATCTCTTCATTGTCCTTTGAGCCCATACTTTAGCAGTATCTTTTTAAATTGTTCAGTCTTTTTAAAGTCAGTTAGAAAATGATTAAAATCATTGCAAAGCGTTTTTGCTTTTTGACTGTATCCAAATTGTAATTGCAATGGTGCAACATCAGATATACCTTGAATCACTAGCTTCTCATCAAAATGGGCGTGTTGTAGCTGGTACCAACGTAGGGTAGGTTTGCCAATAATAGTAAAAGCGATTGCCTTATGCCCGCCACCGGCGAGCACAGATAAAACATCATGCTCAGAGTAATAATCTTTTCTTTGTAACTGGTCATGTTCTAAATACGGCTCCAACTGAGGGTAGGTATAGCCAAAACGCCCAAGAAACAAATGCGATTTTACGTCCGTCATATCAAACTGTTCGGCTTGTTTATGTGTCACGATCACATCTTCAATAACATAAAGAGGCTCACTCCAACACATCGGAGTTATACCTCGATACCACAGCTCTGATTCCATTCTAACCTCAACTGTTCCCTTTTCGATTTCAACTGATGAGCGCCTTTCAGGGTACAGTAGATAGTTGATTTTATATCGATACTGCGCTGCGAAGAGTTTAAACACATCAATAATAAGCCCTTGCTCAGCGCCATGCTCAATAATAAAAGGAGGGTAATATTGAATGGCAAAATTAACATGCTCCTCACTACTAGCAACACGCCCCGATACAACAGTTAGCAAAGTGCAAAGACATGTACAGAAATAACCCACTTTTACAAACGAGATCAAAGCCACCTCCTCGACTTTGATTAAGTAATAGTCTAAGTATGACTGATAGCCACCAATTTCCAAGTTAATGCCTTTGATAATTCGGCTCAGTTATATGAGGCATACACACAAAAATAGACGAATACGCGTCTTTGGGTAACACTGGTTTTTTCAAAATTGACTGGATGCTCAAATGAGCATAACAAGGAGGGTATTCATGAAGTACACACCGCGTTGCTTGGTGATACTCAAACTGCAGAGCGCACTTGTGCCGCTCTATCCTCGCTCACAGCAGCCAATGACTTGCATAGGCGAGGCGGCATCTTTTATACGGCCACGCTCACTATATAGTAGCCCGGCCTTCTATTAGGTTGAAACGTTGTCGTAGTTGGCATTAAATACCGTCACCATCAATATGCAACCCACATTCGCGATTCAAACCAAAGAAGCGCGTTTCTTCCTCAGTCATACCTGGCTCGAGCTTGCGAGTAGTATGTACATCCCCCATTGATACATAGCCTTGCTCCCACAGTGGATGATAAGGCAGATCAAATTTGGTGAGGTATTGATATACATCTCGATTATGCCAATCAATGATAGGGTAGAATTTAACAGTTCCTCGACTTAACTCAACAATCGGTTTGTCAGCGCGTGTCGCAGACTGTTGTCGGCGCAGGCCACTAAACCATGTACCTGCATTAAGCTCACGCAATGCTTGAGTCATGGGCTCCACTTTATTTAGGGTATTATACTGCTTAATCCCCTCTTCACCTTGCTCCCAAAGCTTGCCGTATACTGCTTCTTGCCAAGCTGGACTTTGTTTAGCGCGGTATATTTTAAGATTCAGTGCCAAGCGCTCTGTTAACGATTCAATAAATTGATACGTTTCCGGAAACAAGTAGCCCGTATCGGTCAGTACCACTGGAATATCTGGCTTTTGTTGAGTCAGAAGGTGTAGCATAACCGCTGCTTGAATACCGAAACTAGAAGACAAAAAGTGAGTATCCGGTAAATTTTCCAGTGCCCAAGCGACTCTTTGCTCGGCTGTTTTATCACTCAATAAGGCATTAGCATCAGCAAGTAACATTTGCTGGGTTGCGCCATCAAGAGTTAATATTTGTTTAAAATTACTCATTTTCTCATCCAATGGGCAGCTTAGCTGCCCGTTCTAAGTCAAGCGTGGAAATCAGTTTTTGATACTTTGACTTCCGCAACAATTTCTTTGCGGATAACATAATCACCAAAACACTCGCCTTCGTTACGCTCTTTAACCCACTGCCCAATCAGCTCATCAAGAGCGGGAAGAAATACCTCTTCACCGACATTTTCCAAGTACAGTTTAGGAATACGAGTACCCGCGCGGTTACCGCCTAAATACATATTGTATTTACCAGGTCCTTTACCAACGAACCCAACTTCAGCTAGCATCGCTCGGCCACAGCCATTAGGACAACCAACGACACGAAGAATAATATTCTCCTCAGCCACCCCGTGCTTAGCGAGCAAATCTTCGACTTGTGTGACAAGCCCTGGTAAATAGCGTTCTGCTTCTGCCATTGCCAATGGACATGTTGGTAGTGACACACATGCCATGGAGTTTTTGCGCTGCTCTGAATGCTTACTATCAATCAAACCATGCTCGCGGGCGATTTGCTCGATTTGCGCTTTATCTTCAGCTGCAACTCCCGCAATAATTAAGTTTTGGTTTGCTGTCATGCGGAAATCCCCTTTGTGGATCTCTGCAATTTTGCGACAACCTGTTTTAAGCGGTTTATCTGGGAAATCTAAAATACGACCATTTTCGATAAACACCGTTAAGTGATGTTTACCATCGATACCTTCAACCCAACCAAACCGGTCACCACGATGCGTAAATTCATAGGGGCGGCTTGATTCAAATTTCATACCGGCACGATTTTCAACTTCCGCCTTAAACACCTCAGTGCCAAATGTATCTAGCGTATATTTGGTTTTTGCGTTTTTACGGTTTACTCGGTTACCCCAGTCACGCTGCACAGAGACCACATGCTCAGCAACAGCAAGCGTGTGCTCAAGCGGGATAAAACCGAGGTCATCTGCTTTACGTGGATAGGTATTCACATCACCATGGGTCATCGCCAAACCACCGCCCACAAGCACATTGAAGCCAACTAGTTTGCCGTCATCAGCAATAGCAACAAAGTTGAGGTCATTCGCATGTACGTCTACTTCGTTATTTGGTGGAATGGTTACCGTAGTTTTGAACTTACGCGGTAGATAAGTATCACCTAAAATCGGTTCTGCTGTTGTTTCCGTTTTTTCACCGTTCAACCAGATCTCGGCATATGCTTTGGTTTTTGGTAATAAGTGCTCAGAAATCTTGGCCGCCCACTCATAAGCTTCTTGATGTAACTCAGACTCAACCGGGTTTGTGGTACATAACACGTTACGGTTTACGTCACCAGCCGTCGCAATAGAGTCGATCCCGACGCTATTTAGCAATTGGTGCATGCCTTTGATGTTTGGCTTCAATACACCATGGAATTGGAAAGTTTGGCGCGTTGTTAGACGAATACTACCGTACATGGTTTTATCAGCTGCAAATTCATCAATGGCCAACCATTGATGTGGTTTAATGATGCCGCCAGGCATACGAGCACGAAGCATCACGTTATGCAGTGGCTCAAGGCGTTGCTTAGTACGCTCTGGGCGGATATCGCGGTCGTCTTGCTGATACATACCGTGGAAGCGGATAAGTTGAAAATTATCCGCTGTAAAGCCACCGGTTAGCTGATCGGTCAGATCCGTTGAAATTGTGCCTCGCAAGTGGGCACTTTGTGACTTCAAACGCTCGTTATCAGAAAACTTTGCGTTTGCATCGAGCTTACTATTCGGTTTGATTTCAGAATTGCTCATTGTCTTTCCTACATTAAAATTGGCTGACGGTATAACAAGACGTGTTAGTAAACGTCTTTCTGATAACGGTTTGCGCTGCGCAATGCTTTTAGATATTGCTCAGCTTGTTCATCATCTTTCCCTCCATGGGTTTTAATGATGTCGATAAGTGCTTGATGTACATCCTTAGCCATTCTAGTGGCATCGCCACAAACGTAAAAATGGGCACCCTTTTCAAGCCAAGCAAACACAGCTTCGCCTTTCTCTCTCAACCTATCTTGCACGTAAATCTTTTCTGCCTGATCACGGCTAAACGCTAAATCTACATGGGTCAATAGACCCGACTTTACGTATTTTTGAATTTCTACTTGATATAGGAAATCTTCAGTGAAGTGTGGATTGCCAAAAAACAGCCAGTTTTCACCTTCAGCGTCTCGTGCTTCACGCTCTTGTAGGAAGGCTCTGAACGGCGCGATACCAGTACCTGGCCCTACCATAATCACAGGTGTTGTATTGTCACTCGGCAACCTAAAGTTATCATTATGCTCACTGAATACTTTAACTTTAGCCCCTTCTTCAGCACGATTCGCTAAGTAGCCTGAGCAGCCGCCGAAGTGTTTTTCACCAAAAGCATCAAACTCCACTAAGCCAACGGTGAGGTGTACTTCCTCTTCAACTTCCGCTTGACTTGACGCGATGGAATACAAACGCGCTTGCAATTTACGACAGCAATCAACCAACGCTTGCGCCTCAATGTTCGCAGGGTTTTGTTTAATCACATCAAAGATCTGTCGCTCTTCAATATAGGCACGTAATGCCGCTTTATCGTTTGCAAGTGCGCTTAGTTCCTCATTCCCAGTCGCTATCGCATATTTTTCAACAAAGCCTGGATATGACTGTGTTAGCTCAAGATGCTCAATTAAGGCTGTTTCTACTGAAACAGTTAGGTCACCCAGCATGACAGTTTGCGCTTTATCAAGGTTAAGTACCTCAAGAATAGCAGCCACTTCTTGTGGATCATTTAAGAAGTACACGCCAAGAGAGTCTCCTGGTTGATAAGTAATATCAGAGCCTTCAAGTGAAATCTCGATATGACGAACATCTTTACTGGAATTTCTCCCGGTTATTTTTTGAACCACATTTAGCTCTGCGGCAAACGGATTTTGTTTGGTATATTGACTGGCGGCAGGCTCTGGCATGCCATAGGGCATGTTGATGACATTACCACCTCCGGTTTGCTGCGCTTTGAGCTCTGGCTCAAATACATCTAATGCTTGTGTTATCCACTCTTGTGCTTGCGCTTCATAGTCTACATCTAAGTCAATACGGGGGACGGCAATCTCAGCACCTAACGCGCCTAGGCGCGCTTCAAAATCTTTTGCTGTCTGGCAGAAAAATTCATAACTGGTATCTCCAAGACCGATAACAGCTTGTTTCACGCCAGCAAGTTTAGGAGCTTTTTTACTCACCAAAAATTCATGTAATGCTTCAGCATCTTCAGGCGGTTCACCATCACCATAAGTTGAAACAGCAATCACCAAAAACTTTTCTTTTTTTAGGTTAGCTGGTTTGTAATCTGCCATATTAACGAGCTTGGTCGTCAATCCCCGCGCTTCAGCTTGGGTCTTGATAAGCGTTGCGACGCCTTTTGCGTTGCCAGTTTGTGAACCATATAAAATAGTTAATGGTGCAGAATCACCAACACTCGCAGTTGCTTGACCAGCTACACCTGATAAAGCAGCCGAATTGGCTGTCGCTGCTAAGTAGCCACTCACCCATGCCTGCTGGATTGGATTTAGCTCCCCAACTAAGCCTTGTAATTTTTGCAGTTGTTCATTTGTCAGCGGACTTGCTGCAGCACTAAGTTGACTTAACAACATCATGGATCCCCGTACCCAAAAGGTTTGCTTGCTCATTGCATCATTGGCTCGCTCACAGCGGAGCCTGCTTTTATAAGCCTGAAGCATACGTGGCAAAAGATAAGATCAAAAAGAATAGAATCTGCTTTTATATTCCTTTTAGTTATTGAAGATGAAAAAGTCCAAAGAAAATAACTTAAAAGAAGTGCAATATTTAGCCTTTAAAAGTATTAACATTGCCGTAACAGAGTTGATGTAAAATCAACCTGTCAAATAGACAAATCAATAATATAGATAATGATAATAATGAGAGTAAAAATGAAACACGGGAAATATAAACACCTGCTCATCGGGTCGTGCTGTTCACTATTGAGCCTAAACGCCACTGCACAAGTGCAAAATGGCAGCTTTGAAAGCTGGAGTGGACAGGCTCCAAGTGGATGGACGACGATTGATTCTGGGATAACGCTATCTTCAGTCACAAGCCCTGTAAAAGATGGCAACTATGCTGCCGCAATTCAGGTTAATACTGCAACTCAAAGTAGTACAGACTTGCAACAACAAGTTAATGTTGAAGCGGGAAAAAGCTATCAATTTAGCGCATGGGTTTATCATACTGAGGGTGGTGTCAAAGCAAGGTTAGTGGTGGATGGCTATCATGGTTACTCAGACCAGTTTAATGTCGGACAATGGCAGCAGATTAATCACACCTATACAGCAACCGCAACGACTACTATCAATGTTGGTTTACGCTTTTATGATGGAAGTGGCTTTGATGGCAGTGAAACCGTTTATGTTGACGGCTTTGCACCAAGTAATGTGACGCCAGAACCACCGACAAGTTGTCAAAGCAACAGCTTAAATCTTGCTTTGATCACTGATAACTATGCCAGTGAAACCAGTTGGAAAATTACCAATACCGCAGGTAGTACAATGGCAAGTGGCGGTAATTATAGCAACAACCAATCCGTTAACGAGGGAATTTGCCTTACCGATGGTAATTACACCTTCACTATTTTAGATAGCTACGGTGATGGCATTTGTTGTAGCAATGGTAGTGGGCAATATACTTTAACACATGGCTCTAAAACGATTGCATCTGGGGGACAGTTTACCAGCCGTCAAGATCATAGCTTTAGCCTTGGTAGCACGTTACCACCACCAACGGGAGATGGATACTACGCCACTACCGCGGGGCTAAGCGGTTATGCACTTAAAACGGAACTGCACCGTATCATCCGAAATCATCAATCTCAGGGCTACTCGGCAATTTGGGGCTTCATAGATCAAAGTGAACGAGATAACTACTTTGAAAAAGATAATAGTATTCTTGATAGGTACTCTGAAAAACCATCGGTAAGTGACAGCATCACTTATGTTTCAACCGGTTCACAGTGTGGCACCTACCGTGTAGAAGGAGACTGCTATAACCGTGAGCACTCTTTCCCTAAATCTTGGTTTGGCGGAAAAGTAGAGCCGATGAATTCAGACATCCATCATATTTTCGCCTCTGATGGTTATGTTAATTCAAAACGGAGTAACTTCCCTTTTGGTGAAGTCGGCAGTGCCTCTTATACCTCAAGTAATGGTAGTCGCGTAGGTTCTGCTACGGGTATTAACTATAGTGGTACAGTATTTGAGCCTATCGATGCTTTTAAAGGTGACTTTGCTCGCGCCTATTTTTATATGGCAACACGCTATCAAGATGTTATCGCTAACTGGCAAAATAACACCAGCTATAGTGACGCTGTATTAAATGGCAGTCAGGATCAGGTGTTCGAGACTTGGGTTGTTAATATGCTAAAGAGATGGCATAACGAAGATCCTGTTGATGCGCTTGAACAAGCTCGCAACCAAGCGGCTTATGAATTCCAAGGGAATCGTAATCCTTTTGTAGATCACCCTGAATTTGTTGAAGCAATTTGGTAATGTAAAAGTCTACAATTAGACTTTACAACCTAGTCCTCCTTACGAGGAGGACTAGTCTACACAACTTATCAAAAGTTGCTGAATGGTATTTCACTAACGCGGATTTATCGTCAACGGCTCTAAGGTTATCTTGGCGTTGCCGCTTGCCCCCATATGGTCGTTATAGCGTTGACCTTCAAATAAGGTGTAGTACACATCAACGTAATCATCGTCATTAGTAAACCAGTGACTTGGCATGGCCTTTATCAATTGGTTGGTTAGCTGTGGGATCAGCGCATATCCTTGAACGTTTGGATCAGGGATAGCACGCATCACTTGTGTCACAATATCTAAGAAAGTTGTCGCCAATTCTTGATAATTGGTGTTGTCATCCTGTTCCATCAATAACAAATCAGCCGCTTGCCAACGATATCTTTCCCAGTGAATGATAATTTGATTTGGTGTGTAGTCTCTACCATCATGATCTAGATATGGCATATCAACAATATCAAGTACAGGCTCGTCGCGCGAAGGGTTAACACCTGTCACAATACCATATACTTCTGCTGCGCCAGACACCCAAGGCTCTTGGTCATTATTCAACCTAATCTTTTTTAGCACACTGGTAGAAATCGGCGCAGCTTCGTCATTAGTCTGCATTTCAGCCGATGGCATCATCATTCCTTGCTTTGCAAATACTCGCTTCATGACCTCAAGCCCTTCAGCTTTGGTTTTCTTTGCGTCAAGCTCCACGATAAGCACTGGCCGCTCAGGCATCTTGTGTGCATCCAGTAAATGCAATTGTCCATGTTGATCGAATGCTTCGACATATTGCCACGACTTATCATCGCCCTTGGGTGCAAATGCGATTAGAGGCACTTCACCTTGCTGCCATTTTGTAAGCATTTGGCTTGAGGCAATACGTAGTTGATAAAGGTTAGACGTGTTATCAGTTAACCCTTTCAACGCACGAGTGTATTGACTAGCCTCTGTCATTAACTTTGCAGCCGCCCCACCAACTTGTAATTGTTCTAATGAGATAGTGTCTTGGTATTCACTAAGCTGGGTCTGTACTTGAGTATTAATTTGATGCAACGATAGTGCTAAATTTTTTGCTATCTGTTTCTTTATATCTGCCACCTGAACAGGTGCTGCGTTAAAAACATCAAGCCCTTGAAGTGAGCTGTAAGCATTTGTCGTCTGTGCAGTAGCTACGCTTGAAAAAGTTACACTACCAAGCATGGCAAGTGTTAGGGTAGAAAGTGTTACATGTTGTTTCATCTTGCGTTCCTAGAAATAATCCGTCTTAGTGAACAAACAAGATAAAACAACAGGAATAATTTATCAACAAGTTAACAAGGTTAACATATAAAACAATTTATTCTAAGTTTTAGAGTTTTTATTCTTCAATTGGGTAAAGCGTTATTTCTATTCCAGCACCAATTGCAGAAATTCTGAGCAACGTATCAACATGCAGTGCTTGAGAAAAGCACTTTGGAGACTTGCCAGAACTAAAACCAATATCAAAGGTGCGTTTTGTGCAACTAAGCCATTGCTTTAATGCGACCTTGGAGCAGGATTCAATCAGCTCACACAGCTGGTTAATCGCCTTATCAGGTGTTAATTCGGTAGTATTCGCTTCAATTCTAGCCAACTGACGATAATCATCTTGATCATAATGCAACACGATAGCGTTTTTCTTCAAATCTGAAACTAACGTGCTGATATCTTGCTTAGACTCTAGTTCCAAATCGACATTTAAAAATTGAATTTCAGACATGTGTTAAAAGCTACCTTGTAAAACTAAATGTTATAATGGCTTAATAACCTGAGATTTTGTAAAAGTAAACAATTACCTAATCTACACTTAGGTTATCCAGAATGCGACAATGTGACGCATTCTACACTGCGTATGTTATCGTTATCATATTCACGAATAACTAGAATAACATATTGTGATGATTAAAAAACTGCTAAAGCCTGCCCGTAAACTCCATAAATATCTTGGTTACTTACTCTTCCTCCAGATTTTTGCCTGGCTGCTTGGGGGCTTAGTGATGAGTGCTATTCCTCTAGAAAAAGTGCATGGCAAACATCTTGCTTTGCGCAAACTCGATAATCCGTTTTCCTCTGCTGACTATCGTGCTGACATCAATAAATTAGTACAGCAGTCAACGAAGTTGGAGCATATCCAGTTTAGTCACTTTCTTGGTTTACCTATCATCAAACTAAATCATGACGAGACACAAGTATTTAATGGCATAACTGGCGCCCCTCTGGCAGCACCTAGTAAAATGCAAATAATTCAGCAAGCTGATAAACATGTATTAATCACTGCACAGGTGATTAGCGCGACACACCTTGCCCAAGGGCCTAGAGAAATAGGTTATAGAAAAAACGTATGGAAAGTTGAGTATGGTGATGCGCTCAATACCACACTTTATCTGAGCGCAAGCAATGGAGAAGTCATTACAGTGCGTAGCAGCCTTTGGCGTATTTTCGATTTTTTCTGGATGTTACACATTATGGATTACGACGAACGTGAGGACTTTAATAACCCATTACTTGTCTCATTTGCGGCAACAAGCGTCTTATTCTGCATAACCGGTTTATTGCTATTACTACAGTCTCCTCCTTGGCGTAAACGCCGACGGTATACATAATACGGCGTGTACCGCCCTATTTCGTTGTTAGTATTGATGAGTTTTTTGATATAGTGATATTCCCTGTATTCCACCCTAAGGTGAGAGGTTATGTCACGCTTTTTCTACATTATAGTGCTCTACTTCTTTGCACTAACCGCCAGTGCGCAAGATTTCAGCTCTTTCTCACAAGCTAAGAAATATCTTTCAAAACAGGTCACTGAAGATAGCCGCACCTTATATTGTAACTGTGGTATCACCAAGCGGGGTAAAAAGCTGATACCCGACACCACAAGCTGTGGGTATGCCGCTAGGTTGCCTTATACAAGAAACGGCAAAGAAAATGCTCGAGCAAATCGCATTGAATGGGAGCATATAGTCTCGGCATGGGAGTTTGGTCATCAACTGCAATGTTGGCAACAGGGAGGTAGAAAACACTGTCGAAAAGTGAGTGAAAAGTTTAGAAAAATGGAAGCTGACATTCACAACCTTGCCCCTGCTATCGGCGAAATAAATGGTGATAGATCTAATTACCGTTTTTCTATGCTCCCTAATACCGAAGCAAATTATGGCGCTTGCCCTGTTAAAATCGACTTTAAACTACGTCGTATCGAGCCGCCTTACTATGCAAGAAAACGCATTGCTGACGCCTATTTTTATATGGAAAAAACCTATGGTTTGAAAATATCGACTCAACAACGAAAGTTATTCACAGCTTGGCAGAAACAGTGATTGCTAGATGAGCAAAGCGATGCTAGCTTTTAGTTATACAACTAAAACAGGAACGTAAATACGATGCAACGTATTACTCTAGTTTTCGCATCAACAGTGATAAGCCTAGTATTGGCAGCATGCGGAGGCGGTGGTAGCGACTCCTTAGGCACTGACAACCCTGGCAATAATACTGGGCAAACCGAGCCGCCAATTTGGACATTTAACCAATTTTCACCTTCGAGCCAGTTCATTAATTACTGTGCAACGCCACGCACTGGCACCGACCAATTCAACAACGACCAACCTTATCCCGATAAGGTTGGTACCGCTATGCACGAAAAGATGTGGCTCCGGTCTTTTACCAACGAAACTTACTTATGGTATGACGAGGTCATTGACAACGACCCTGCACAATTTGACACGGTTACTGATTACTTTGAACAACTGAAAACGAACCAAAAAACTCCTTCAGGTAATGATAAAGATCAATTTCACTTTTATGAGTCTTACGACAGCTTCCAAAAGCAAGCGCAAGCTGGGTTCACAACTGGCTATGGTATTCGCTGGGCAGTAATCTCTACTTTACCGCCACGCAACTTTACCGTTGCAGCGGTGGAGCCAAACTCTCCCGCCGCTGCCGCAGGCATTCAACGAGGCGATAAAGTATTATCCATTGATGGAATCAACTTTATCTCCAGCTCTGACAGTGCCACACTCAATGCAGGGCTGTCTCCTGCTCAAAGTGAACAGCATGAGTTCGTATTTGAAGACCAAGCAGGTAACCAAAAATCGGTTACTTTGACCTCTGTAGATTTCAAAACATCCCCCATTCAAAATGCTCAAATTATTAACTACGCGGGTAAGCAAGTAGGGTATGTGCAATTTAATCAGTTTATTCCAACCGCTCAAGATGGTCTAATCGAGGCGTTCAACCTATTCAAAACAAGACAAATCGATGACCTAATACTAGACATGCGTTACAACGGCGGGGGTCGTGTAATTATGGCAGCTCAGCTAGGTTATATGATTGCTGGGAATAATAGCCTAAACAAAACGTTTACGTTTAGTACCTTGAACGACAAGCGCACCGCAGAAGAAGAACGTACAGAGTTCGAGTCCAGAGTAATTAACTGGGCTGAAAACACCTTTACATCGACCAATTTACCTACAGTTTCCCTCCCTAGAGTGTATATCCTCTCAAGCCGAGGCACAGCATCGGCAAGCGAGAATGTGATCAACGGATTACGTGGTATTGATGTTGAGGTGTTTCTCATTGGTACCACTACGAGAGGTAAACCATACGGATTTGTACCAGCACAAAATTGCGGCACAGTTTACTACACAATTCAGTTTGGCTCAGAAAATGCCAAAGGCTTCGATGACTATGCTGACGGCTTTACACCCTCAGGAGCGTCCAGTAATGGTGAGATAGGTTTGTCGTCACAAGTACCAGGTTGTATTGTGGCTGATGACTTCTCAGAGTCACTCGGCAGTCAAAATGAAGATTTGCTCGCCGCTGCACTCTCTCATATAGATACTGGTAAATGTCCTGAGACTATCCAATCAGCTCCGAGGCTTGCACCTACGCAATATGGACAAGGAGATAGATCAGGTAATGCAGTGACGCTGCCACATTACCCTCTACGCGATAACGCAATCTTACTGAAGCCAAAGGAGTCACAGTGATCCGCATATTGTATTAATTGCGCTACTGTCTACAGGAAGTGCGAGCGAGCATATACTTACTTGCGCTTCCTGCTCAGCAAGCATAAAAAGCCAAACTAGCTGGGGTCTGTTGACCTTTCCTGTTTGATTTTTTTACCCTGAATATGGTTTGGTCGCGGCGCTCGGCTTACTGCCTAATAATCCAGGCAAAAAAGAAAAGCGTGCGCTAAAGAGCTGTCAGTTGTTAAAGTGGCGCTTTAACACCTCACATAACGCTTGTACTTTTGCTGTGCGATGTACTAACACATGGGTGACTAACCATACCTGACTACACCACCTTAGCTCTTCTTTTAGTATCGGCAGTAAATCAGGGTAGCGTCTCGCAACATTGTGCTGAACACCGCCAATACCAAGACCATTCACAATTGCCCGTGTAGCATCTGAAGTTTCTGATACTCTGAAGGTGACTTGAGACTCTGCAATATGCTCATCGACCCAAGCAAAATAAGGGACTCTAGCATTAAACCCACTCACCCCCGAGACGAAATTATGCTCCCGTAGTGCGTCTACTGTCGTCGGTATTCCCATACGCTTAATGTAATCGGAGGACGCGTACAATCCAGCTTCTAAAGTAGTCAATTGTTGCACCACGTAATCTGGTTCATCCGGCTTAGGTCCGGCTCTTACTGCAACATGTGCTTGACCGTGATCTAACCGCAAACGCTTTTGATCAAGCAACACTTCTAGTTGCACCTGGGGATGTTGCTGCTGAAAAGCAAGACAAGGCTCTGACAATATATCCATAAAACCACTGACTGTCGTCACTAATAGCTTGCCTCTTAGCTGACTATCTGATGCAACGATTGAGGTACTCAATTCCATCAAACGCTCGTCGATAATCGTCGCCGTTGCTAACAGCTTTTCCCCCGTTTGTGTCACTTGATAGCCACGAGCATGACGGTGAAACAAACGCGTACCTAACTCTTTTTCTAAGTTATTAATACGCCTAAGTACTGTACTGTGATGTATGTGCAGATACTCAGCTGCTGCAGACAGCGTGCCGAGCTTCGCTACTGTGTAAGCGACTTTGAGATCTTGCCAATCTGTGAATTTATCCATAACCACCTCTGTGCATATATGCACACAAGCTTTGCGTTTATTCAGCTTTTATGCAAGTGAAATTTTGCTACTATAAATTCAACGAAACAAAATAAGGTATCAGCAAGATGACTACAGCTAAAATTATCGCTCTAGCAGGCAGTTTAAGAAAAGACAGCTATAACCAACTTCTCATTCAAGCCGCGGCAAATTATGCACTGGAAAGTGGTGCCGAGGTAGAGGTCGTAAAATTACGGGATTTAGATATTCCAATGTTTGATGAAGATCTAGAAGCTCAAGGTACACCACAAGGTGTTCAACTACTCAAAGAAAAGCTTCGTAATGCCGATGGGATCCTATTGGCTAGCCCTGAATACAACGGCTCATTTACCGCTGCGCTCAAAAACGCAATTGATTGGGCATCGCGTACAGAGCAAGGTGCAGTACCTGCGTTCAGAAACAAAGTTGTTGCACTTTACGCCGCATCACCCGGTGGTCTTGGCGGCTTGCGTGGTTTAAACCATGTTCGTGACGTACTATCAGGAATTGGCAGCCTAGTACTGGCAGATCAGCTCGCGGTTCCAAGTGCATTTAATACCTTTGACGAACAAGGTAAAATTAAAGACCCAGATCTAGCAGAAAAAGTTTCTAACCTTGCTCTGCAACTAGTATCTGTTGCAAGTAAACTAAAATAACGGACAGATAGCTTTGCATATATCTTGCTATGGACGTTTAGCTCATGCACACTAAGCGTCCAAAGCAAATGACAACTTTAACCAAACAGGTAATAATACCAATTTGACTTAATACTTGCTCAATTTGAAGGAGTCAATCTGACGCTAACCACGTTAAAAATTTCTCATTTAGAACCACTAAATAGCAAATTTTTTACCTAGTTATCGACAAGGTTTTCTCGCCTCACAATAGACCACTTAATTAAGAAAATTGATATCACGCTAAGTTTCGATAACGAACACCTCTTTGGTTGCCGGTTTTATCGCCTGCTGTATTAATCTCACTAAACATGCTCGCCAGTATTTACAGTGAACGTTACAGGGCAATCAGCCAGCTCTTCTCAACTTTAGGCTAAGTAGATAGCTCGCAAACTGGCATTATGGACAGGAATAACAGGAGCTAGCTTTGCAAAGCAATCACAGCCATCTATTTACCCCGTTTTTGCAACATCACTTTCATTGTATTCAGTTTGACCCAGATAGTTATTCTGAGCAGTCTTTTGAGCAACATAACATCTTCCTTCCTGATACTTTAGAGAAAGCAGTTGCAAAGAGAAAAGCTGAATTTTTAGCAGGAAGGATCTGCGCGAAAGCGAGTTTAACAGCATTAGGTCATGATAACTTTACCGTACTGAACGGCTCTGACCGCGCCCCAATTTGGCCCAACAATGTAGTCGCGAGTATCACCCATACCCGTGGAATTGCTGCTGCTATTGCCACTAACAATACGCATACCATTGGTTTAGGTATTGATATTGAAAGAGACATGAAGCCAAAACAAGAAATCGAATTACAACGACAAATTTTACATCCGGCTGAGTTCGAGAGCTTTCGTGGACTGGCAAAACACGTACATTGCCCGTTAACCGTCATCTTTTCAGCTAAAGAGAGCATCTACAAAGCACTTTACGGGACGGTAAATCGATTTTTTGGATTCGATGCGGTGAAATTGAGTCAATTCGATACCCATACCTTGTATTTCACTCTTATGGAAAATCTACATCCACAATTGAGCATGGGTCAAACTATCAAAGTATTTTATCAATGCACGACAGGATTGGTTTTGACCGAGTGTGAATACCATATCACCTCAGCATGACATAATGAATAAACGCCCCGCTGGGCGTTTATTCATTATGTTCAACTTTTGCTTAGATTACTGGGCGGCAAGTTGAGCGCTGCGACCAAAACGCACTCAGTGGAACAAAAATCAAATAGCAAGGGTCAACAGACCCTAGTTTTACGTTATACCAATTTGCTTAATTAAGTGGTCTATTGTGAGGCAAGAAAACCTTGTCGATAACTAGGCAAAAATTTTGCTATTTAGTGGTTCTAAATGAGAAATTTTTAACGCTGTTAGCGTCAGATTGACTCCTTCAAATTGAACAAGTATTAAGTTAAATTGGTATTATTGAAACACCACGTTCTCACTGCCTGCCGCAGCTTTAAAACGCACGATCAATTTTTCACAATCTTTCAAAATCTCTGATTCCAAACGCTCTTCTGCTCGCCAGCGCTGACTGTCCATTTTATAGATTTCTTTTTTAGAGTATTTCTTGCGTGCGTCATGAGTCGGCATTTCCTTAACCTCCTCATACATCTGATAGACACCAGGGTAATCTAGCTGTAAATCCACCTCATTATCAAAGCTATATTGAGAGATAAGCACCCAGACTCTGAGACAGCCTTCAGAGTACTCACACTGTTTCTCTTTCATCGCCCGGGCGATAAGGTTAACGCTATCAGCTATCTTGCTATTGCGCTGTTGACGCGACTTCTCTAATTCTATCGCTTTTTCTTCACGATGCTTGGCAATTTTTTCTTTTTGCACCTTCAACTGCCATAGCAATTTACCAGCGTAAAATGCCAAACCAGCAATGATCACAGCGCCGATAAAAAGTGCGACAATCCATGCAGTGTTCATTATTTGTTATCTTCCTCTAAGTCATCATCTAGCCATTCATTTGCTAAGTCATTACTCATAAATTGATCTAACGGATCATCTTCTTCCATGTCACCTTCTTCAAATTCATCATCAATACCTAAAAGTTCACATAATTCTTGATGACGTGCAATACCACGATTGAAGTATTTAGCATCTTTGCCTGTGAGTAATTCACCCTGCTCATGGCGCTCAAGTAACGACATTAGACGTTCGTCATTTTCAAGTTGCTCTAACTCTTGCTCTGGCGTCAGCACCTCAGCGGCGTTATGTAACTGCGCTTGCGGCTGTAAATGACGCTTCATTTCAGGTTGTGTATTTTCTTTAACCGGTTGCGACTCAACAACCAGAGAAATAGGTTTTTTACTTCCAGTTCGAGGATCTTTTTTTGCTGTCACTTCAGACTGCGCTTTTGGTGATATGTCTGGCGCATTTCTTGAGCCAGGCTTTTTACCTTTCGTTTTTTTATTACGCATCTCTTTCATTGCGCGTAACTCTTGAAGCTTTTCTTTACTTAACCTAGGTGTACCGTTGGTCGCAATTTTACGTGTCTTTTTCTTTCTGGTCATAATCAATTACTCAAAATTCTGGCGTGTATTACGCTTGGTGAGAATGATGACATCATTCCCTATAAATTCTAAATCACAATCTTGTTGCGCAGCAAAATACGCAAAGGTTTTCTGACTAAAAAACGAAATATGTGTTAAGTCATTCTTATAATGCCAATTAGCAAAGCGCGATTTATCTATCACGAGTTTAGTCATTAATACGAGCGGTTGCCCGCAATCTAGCAGTGCCAATAATTGCTGTAGTACCTGTCCTGGTTTGGAAAGATGCTCCACCACTTCGGTACTAACAATAAAATCATACTGTTGTTTTAGCACCTCGGGATTATTGGCGTAGTACAAGTCAAACAATGAAACTTGATGTCCTGCCTCTTCCAACATTTTTGCAAGCAAGGGGCCAGGTCCACAACCAAAATCTAACCCTAAACTTGGCTTCGATAGGCGAGCTATTAGCGGTTCAGAAACCCGAGTTAAAAAGCGGCGATAGCCTGCATCTTCCAAATCATTCTCATGACTATCATAAATCGCTTTTTCTTGCGCTGGTGTTAGCCTTGAATTTGGATCCGCCATAACCAGATGGCAGCACTGACATTGCCAATATAGTCTATGTTTGTCTTGGTGATAGGTTTCAAGCTGCTCACCTAGACATAGGCCACAACTTATCAGAGTTGAATCTTGCAATGGTTAACAATAATTGCTTAATAAGAAGGCTATTGTATCAGGTAAGCGAAAAGCAACCAAATAAAAAGGCGGCAGAGATTACTCTCTACCGCCTACTAATCTGAGCGTCACAACTGGACACTTCTCCCTTCGACTTTTAAGCCTTATTATTCTTATTATTTTATTGTCGTCCGTATTGTTTTTATTTTAGACTTCCGTGACATTTCCATATTGTTATTGTTATGAGACTTCCATGAATTTCTTATTCTCGGTCTTCCTAACGCTTTCTTGATAGTCCTTTGTATCAATCTAGATACTAAATATTGCCACCTACGCTTCCGTATCGCATTGTCCCTTTTTTTGTATTGCTTGGCGACAACGAATAATTTACGCTCCTGAGCCTGAGTTACAACTGTTCAATAACAAATTTCTTACCTTAAATTTTTTAATCAAACAGAAATCATATTAATTACATTAACTTACAATGAACCAAAGCTTAAAATTAAGCTAAAACTTACAATTAAGCAAAGACAATATCTCACAGAAAAAGTGAGATATATCTCACATTTTAGGATATAAAAAAAGGCAGCGTGTGCTGCCCTTTTTTCAATAGTAGGAGTTTACAACGAGCGCCATAAACTCAATATACGACTTTAGTGTAGTCCACCTAAATATTTAGATAGTACTTCGATATCTTTGTCAGTAAGCTTTTTCGCGATGTCACGCATCATGCCGTTCATATCGTTATTGCGAGTACCGTCGCGGAACTTTTCAAGCTGGGCTTTGATGTACTCAGGATGCTGGAAAGATATCTTAGGAAATTTAGCCAATGATGTACCATTGCCTCGAGGACCATGACATGCTGCACAAGAAGGGATCCCTCTTTCAGCATCACCCGCTTTATATAATTGCTGACCAACAGCAACCACATCTTCAGGTGTTGTACCAGCAGACATAGATAAGGTAGAGAAATACGCAGCTAAGTCTTTCATGTCTTGATCTGAAAGAGGCATAGCCATACCACTCATTACCGGATCCATACGCCCTTCTTTACCACCTGAGGTCATTCCTAGCTTAAACTCTTGCAGTTGCTTGTAAATATAATCGGCATGCTGTCCTGCGATTTTTGGATACATAGTCACAGGGGCGTTGCCATCTGGACCGTGACATGCTGCACACGTTGCAGATTTCGCCTTACCTGCTTCTGCGTCACCATCGAATGCCGATGCGTTGCTTGCTGACAACGTACCAAGCAACATTGTTAAAGTTAATGCTATTTTTTTCATGGTAAATTCTCTGTTTCCGACCCTGTAATTTGCACCCATGCGAACTAAAGTCGCTCTCTTTATCGCTTGGGTAAATAATACCAATCAGTACTAAAATTAGGTTGTTATCTTAATCAGATGAATCTTACATGCAGTACTCAGCAATAATAACGCCAAACAGCACCGATCCACCCAAATATGCCTCGTTCAGTAGTGACTACTGATGGGTATACTCTTTAGATTGACATTGCAATTTCTACATTCTACACGATATTACTTTCTCTGGCACGTTTTCTGCCCATATTAAGCTTATAATTTACAGGGATTTGACCTAGATTAATTAATAATGGCGCATCAATCCCCGCCTTACGCTCAAAAAGCAGCACCCATAACTGTTAGCGTAACGCTTTTGGTTTCAGCCAGACTGTTATAAAATACGCAATTCAATCCGCGAAAGTTTAATCAGTTAGGAGTCAGCGTGCTAAAATCTCGCGTGAAATATAATCAGGCACAGTTTATTACCAGTGCCCCAGATATCAGTAAACTACCACCGGATACTGGAATTGAAGTGGCTTTTGCGGGTCGTTCTAATGCAGGTAAATCAAGTGCTCTCAATACATTAACCGATCAAAAGCTTGCTAGAACGAGTAAAACCCCCGGCCGTACCCAGCTTATTAATACCTTTTCTTTGGGCGAGGATCAGCGCCTTATCGATTTACCTGGCTATGGCTTTGCCAAAGTACCACTAGAAATGAAAAAGAAGTGGCAAAAAGCACTGGGTGAATACCTACAGCGTCGTAAATGCTTAAAAGGGATTGTGGTGCTAATGGATATTCGCCACCCGCTGAAAGATCTTGATATGGATCTTATCAATTGGGCAATTAGTAGCAATATACCCGTGCTTGCGCTACTGACCAAAGCGGATAAGCTAAAACAAGGTAAGCGCAAAGCTGAAGTGCTTCAAGTTCGCCGTGCCTTAGCAGAGCTAAATGGCGACATAACGGTACATGCGTTTTCGTCTTTGAAAGGTATCGGCTTGAATGAGCTGGCTTGGAAATTAGACGAATGGTACCTGGGCCCTTTTGTTAAAGACAAGACTGAAGCTACAGAGTAAAAAGCGCCATGACGAAATAGAGGCGCGCCTATCCGAGATAGAAGCGCGTCTTTGCCGACATTAGATAAAATCCATTTTTATCTTCTTGCAACATCTCCACCCACTGGTAGTAGACATTTCGTGACACTCTAGCAGTTAATCCGTAATTGAGCCGCAAACAGGGAATATCAACGCCATTTACTCGTTCTAGCGCCAGTGGAAACATGCTACTAATCGGCCATTCACGTCCTATGTTGTCCACAGCAATGATGCACGGAGCAAGTGACAAACGTGAAGCATGTTCACAAAAGTACCACTGCTCAATCACAAAAGGATGTGCCATCACCTTCACAATGCAGCTTTCTGCCGGAGTTTTTAGCCAATAATGTGTTCCATCATAGCTTAATACACTCGCGAATAACGCAACGAGCGATGCTCTTTTTATCTCACTTTTTTGATGAAACCAGCGTCCATCCGTATCAATCACTATCTCGGAAAAGCCACACGAAGGTGCCGACCAGCTTTCTGTCGGCGCATGGGCTGTCACATACTGTGCAATTAATTCATCAATTTTGTTCATCAAAAACTAAATTAAAGGTGATAGGCACACTGGTGGAAATCGTTTTTAACCCAGCGATCTTGGTGAGCGCTTCGATCCCCGCACTAAAACCAAACTGTGTTGCATCCAGTACAACCGCGTTTACTGGAGTAACGACTAAACCGTCAGCATTTTTAGTCACGAGCAAGTCTAGGGTGATCTCTTGAGTTTGACCGTGAAGCGTCAGCGCAGCATTAACTCCAGTGACCGTCTGAGGCCCCATAACTAAATTACTAAGTGATTTAGAGACATTGGCCGTTATCTTCGCGTGTGGATGATCCGCAACATTGAATAACATGGTTTGCATCCGCTCGTTACGGATGGGGATCATGGTTTCTACACTGGCAAGATCAATGTTGATCTCAAGTTCACCTTGCTTAGATAGCGAGCCTGCTATTTTCTTGAAATGATGTACTTCCGCAATATGTGTCTGTTTCACAGAAACAAAGCTGACATTACTATGTTGTTGATCAAGCTGCCAAGACGCAAAAGACTGAGCAGAAAAAAGTGCACTACCTAACAGTAGGTATTTAAGCATGACGACTTCCTTATTAATTGAGAGAACATAACGTTTGTGCACCCAGTGTAAAACGCAGTTAAAATTAAATAAAGCCCTTCTCGCTAAGGGTTTTAATACCTAGTTGCAGACTATTGCTGAAAAGGAAATTGAGACGATAATTGGAAGACACTAAAGCAGAGAAAAAGACGGCTCGTCAAAATAACGAGCCGCTATAGCAATCTGGGGAGAAGCTATCAATACACTGTATCCTCTTACGAGAGATACATCATCAACAGGATGTCCTACAGGATGAGGACGGCGCGAACTCTAACAAATAGATGTCCAGAAATAAACACCAAAAAGCAAAACTTAAGCCAATTTGATAAACTTTCAACGTTAAGTTTTTTTTTGTTACTGGAGATTAACAGAAGCTACAAATTTAAGACGCTATACCGCTAGTGTTTACTTGCACACATAAGTTAAGTCATCCACAAAAAAACCGTATCACCTAGAAAGATGATACGGCGCTAATACAATAAAGTTCGCGGCTTTGCCTCTCGTGGTAAGCAGTGAGTTAATCCGCTAAGTCACCTAAGCTCAACATGCGCAATATCAAGCTAGCCAGAGATTATTGCTTAATACACGGCAAACTTGTGCGTCAATAGCCCAGGATAACAGCTGCTAGAGAATAGGCTATTATCCCGATTTCTAGTTAGTGTGCCTGTTCCCAATTATCACCACTGTCAGCTTCTACCAGTAACGGGACATCTAGTGATGCTGCAGCACTCATTAACTCACAGATCTTTTCACTGTACTCTGCCACTTTATCGCTATGGACTTCAAACACCAATTCATCATGCACTTGCATCAATAATTGAATGTCGTCACGGCTGCACGTTTGCAGCCACTCATCCACTTTAATCATGGCCTTTTTAATAATGTCAGCAGCAGTACCTTGCATAGGAGCATTAATCGCAGCACGTTCAGCAGCCTTTCTGCGAGCACCATTACGCGCTTTTATATCGGGTAAATACAAGCGTCGGCCAAATAAAGTCTCAACATACCCTTTCTCGGCCGCTTCTTCCCTTGTACGTTCCATATATTCCAGCACTCCAGGGAAACGTTCAAAGTAAGTATCCATATAATGCTGTGCTTCGTTTCTTGGAATATCGAGTTGTCGCGAAAGACCAAAGGCACTCATGCCATAAATCAAACCAAAGTTAACCGCTTTAGCTTTTCGACGCATATCTGATGTCACTTCTTCAAGCGGCACAGAAAACACCTCTGAAGCTGTAGCACTGTGCACATCTTTTCCTTCTGCAAAAGCGCTAAGTAGCCCCTTGTCTTGAGATAAGTGCGCCATGATCCTAAGCTCAATCTGGCTATAGTCTGCTGCAACAATTTGTTTGTTGGTGTCTGCAACAAATGCTTGGCGAATACGACGACCAGCTTCATTGCGAATTGGAATGTTTTGTAAATTCGGATCACTTGAACTTAAACGTCCTGTCGCCGTTACAGCCTGATGATATGAAGTATGTACACGACCAGTATCAGCATTCACTAACTTCGGTAGTTTATCAGTGTAAGTAGACTTCAACTTCGATAAACCGCGGTGCTCGATGATAAGCTTAGGCAATGGGTAGTCATGCGCTAACTCTTGCAGCACCTCTTCCGCTGTTGACGGCGCACCCTTTGGAGTTTTCTTGATCACCGGTAGCTCAAGCTTGTCGAACAATATTGCCTGCAGTTGTTTGGTCGAACTGAGGTTGAATTCCTCACCTGCAATTTCAAAAGCTTGCTGTTCCAACTCTCCTAAACGCTTCTCTATCTCAACACTTTGTTTTGCAAGCATATCACCATCAATGTGTACGCCTGTGCGTTCAATTCGAGACAACACGCTTAATAGCGGCAATTCAATCTCTGTGAAGACCTGTTTTAGACTATTTTCTTTCTCAATTAATGGCCAAATGTGTTGATGTAACCTAAGCGTAATGTCAGCATCTTCTGCTGCATAAGGTGCCGCTTTTTCCAACTCAATCTGGTTAAATGTCAGTTGATTCTTGCCTTTGCCCGCAATGTCTTCAAAGCTAATTGTTTTATGACCCAGATATTTAAGCGCCAATGAGTCCATATCGTGGCGAGTTCCCACGCTGTTAAACACGTACGACTCTAGCATAGTATCAAAAGCGATTCCGTTTAGCTCAAGCCCTGCACGGGCAAGTACACTTTGATCGTATTTTAGATTTTGACCCACTTTTTTGATCTGGGGATCGGCAAGTAATGGCGCCATCACCTCAAACACCGCTTCTTGGGTAAGTTGCTCTGGTGCGCCGACGTAATCATGATGGATGGGTAAATAAGCTGCTTCACCCGGTGCAACAGCAAAACTCATTCCAACCAGATCCGCTTGCATATAATTAACACTGGTCGTTTCGGTATCAAAAGCGATTAAATCAGCAGCTTTTAGTTTACTAACCCACTGCTCAAGTTGTGCTTTTGTAAGGATCGTTTCGTAGTGAGTTTCTACTTGGGCTGCCGCTGGTGCAGATCCCTCCGCTTCAATGGTAACGATATCTGATTGTTGTTGACCATCCAATAACTCAGCCAGCCAGCGCTTAAATTCACACTCACCATACAGCTCAATCAGGCGATCTTTGTCCATTTCTGCAATTTTAAATTGCTCTAGATCTTGCTCAACCTCACAATCAAGCTTAATCGTTGCCAATTCGTATGAGAGCTTCAGTTGTGCTTGATGTTCTTCTAGCTTCTTCGCCATGGTTTTGGAACCACGGAAACCCAAACCAGCGATTTTATCTAGATTATCATACAGTGAGTCTATCGACCCTAACCCTTGGAGCATGGCAAGTGCAGTCTTTTCACCCACTCCAGGTACACCCGGAATATTATCTACTTTGTCACCCATCAGCGCGAGATAATCAATGATCAGTTCAGGACCGATGCCAAATTTTTCCACCACGCCTGCGGGATCTAAAATGGTGTTTGTCATCGTGTTGATCAAAGTAACATGCTCATTAACCAATTGCGCCATATCTTTATCACCTGTACTTATTAGTACGTGACGACTTTGCTCTGAGGCGATTTTAGAGAAGGTGCCGATCACATCGTCAGCTTCTACACCACTGATACTGACAAGTGGCAAGCCCATTGCTTTTATAATTTCATGGATTGGTTCGATCTGCGTTCTGAGATCATCAGGCATAGGTGGGCGATGTGCTTTGTATTCGCTGTACATTTCATTACGAAAGGTTGGCCCTTTTGCGTCAAAGACTACAACCATATGACTAGGCTGATATTGCTTCAGTAAACTCTTGAGCATATTTATCACGCCATAGATTGCCCCCGTCGCCTCACCTTTTGAGTTAGTTAAATGCGGTGGCGCATGATAAGCACGGAACAAATAGGAAGAACCATCAACCAAGATCAAAGGGTTTTGAGGGATCTGAGACATAAATATTGGATCCTAAATTAGTCTTTTACAGAGTAGAATGTAAGGATGCCACAAGGCACAAGATAAAACGAGTTTCACGTTAGCCTATCATTTGGATATTGCAAGTTGAGCCTGTGGATAACTTTGTAGACAAACACGAAAAATTGCTCCAGAACTTTCAACTTGAAGTCAGAGTACGATTTAAGGCTTTGGTTTACTTGCGTTTTTAGAGCTTTTTTAGTTGTTATTATCTTTAGCCATTTGTGGATAAAGAATTTTATTGGCCACACATTTTAGAACGTATGAACAAAAAATAGCCTGATTTTCTCAAGCGGAGGAGTATACTACCACAAATGATCAAAGATCATAGAAGATCCTTTATAATTTTTTAATTAGGCCATAATTCTTTTTATGTATATAGCGCGCGCAACAAGACGTTAGAAGGAGAAATGAATGAAAAAAGTAGCAGTAATTTTTAGTGGCTGTGGTGTATTTGACGGTGCAGAGATCCATGAATCGGTACTAACCTTACTTAATCTAGAAAAAGTAGGAGCAAGCTACCAGTGTTTTGCACCTAATATTGATCAGTTCCATGTGATCAACCACTTAACAGGCGAGACACAAGAAGAACGTCGTAATGTACTAGTGGAAGCTGCACGTATCGCGCGTGGAGAAATAGCAGACTTGGAGACTCTCAATGCAGATGAATTTGATGCACTTGTCATACCTGGCGGCTTTGGGGTCGCGAAAAACCTGTCTGATTTCGCTTTTAAAGGTGCCGAATCAACGATTTTAGAAAGTATAAAAATCGTATGTCGTGCGTTTAACAGCCAACAAAAACCAATAGCATATTTATGTATTGCACCGGCGCTCATCCCACATATTCATGCACCAGGTACGCTTGCAACCATAGGCTCTGATGTTGATACCGCAGCTGCTATTAATACGTTAGGAGCAAAGCATGTTGAGTGTACAGTATCTGACATCGTAGTTGATGAAGGTGAAAAAGTGATATCAACACCAGCGTATATGTTGGCATCCTCGGTGCTAGAGGCAGCTTCTGGAATTGAAAAAGCCATCTCAAAGTTAGTAGAAATGGCTTAATATAGAAATTTACGAGTCTGTCAGACTTATCCAAGTTAGCAGGCTCTAATCCATTCTTAGGTAAATTGCGTATCTTACTTAAAGCGTATTCGTGACAACCACAAAACTTGGCTGTGGTTCTACGAATTTGGGCAAAAAGCTTGCCCTAACGCAATAAATTAATGGTTTTAACCATTTATACTCAAGTTTACGTTTTATAAATGAACAGGTGGCGTTATAATCGCAATAATTCCGTCATCCATCATCGTGATTGAACACGTTCAAACGAAGTGAGCAAGGTAAATGAAAAAACTTTCAGCAGCACTTTTATTGCTATCAACAGCCGCAGTTGCGCAACCATATGACAATTCTTTAACTGAAGAAGCGATTAAACAACGCCTTCAGCCAATCGGTTCAGTATATTTAGCTGGTGCTGAAAGTGCAGCAGCAGCGGTACCAACTGGCCCTCGCTCAGGCGAACAAGTTTACCAAGCTTCTTGCTTTGCTTGTCACGGTACTGGCGCGCTAGGTGCTCCTAAAACAGCTGATGACTGGGCTGCACGTCTAGCCAAAGGTTCTGAAGTATTACTAGACCATGCGATTAATGGGTTTAATGCAATGCCACCTCGTGGTACTTGTATGGACTGTTCTGATGATGAAATCGCAGCAGCTATCGAGTTTATGACAAAAAACTAGGTATTAGCTCGTCGCTGTCATGGTAACTGAAAATACGTTAAAAAAGTGCAGCCTTTGTCGCTGCACTTTTTCTCTAAAACATCATGACGATCTATATCAATTACCCTAATTAAGTGATCGATTTTAAGGCGTGAAAAACTTGCTATTTAGTTGTGCTGAATAAGAAATTTTTAATGCAGTTAGCGTCAGATTTACTCCTTCAAATTGAGCAAGTATTAATGCTAATTGGTATGACAGATCAAGCCACAAAACAAGCTTGTAGGAATGAGAAAATTGCACTTGACCACTTAGGTTAAAAGTGAAATTATTAAGCTCAATAATTAAACAAAAATAAGAACCGGTTTTCATCATTGGAAGAGCCACAACAACAGGTTAAGAGACTATCTCGACGAGCCGCAAGATTAGAGTCTTTACTAGAAAAATATAAAAGAAAGTCTCAACTTCAATACACATTAATTCAATTATCAGAACAGGCAAGTACTGTTGCTGAGTTAACCCTGTTGTACCCCGCAATTCATAATATTCTTTCTCAATATCTACCAAGCAAGAGCTTCTATGTGGTATTACAAAACCGCTTTACACAAGCACTTGAACTTTCTTACTTTGTAGATGAAAAAGATGCTGTGGCTATTCCCTTACATGAGGCACATCACTTCAAAGATGGCGTTACAGGTCATGTTTTTAAAACTGGCACAACAGTTTACCTCACCAAAGAAGAGATGTTGTCGCGAGCAAAAGCTGGTGAGTTCAAAATCCTTGGTAGCCAAGCAGAACATTGGGTAGGGGTGCCAATATATCGCGATGGTGCGATTATTGGTGTCATGGTGTCACAAAGCTATGAGGCTGAACAGTCATACAGTGAGCATCAAGTTGAGCTGCTTGAAGTGATGTCGCTATACCTAGCGACTGCAATCGAGAGAGTCAAAAAACGCGAATTACTCGAGTCAGAAGTTAAGATACGCACTCGCGCGTTAATGCAAAGCAATGAAGCGCTGAACAAGGAAATTGATAATCGTAAACGTGCGCTAGAAAGGCAGCAGATCTTGTTTCAAATATCAGAACTGGCAACTCAGTTTTCTGATATCGATGATGTTTATAAACAGGTTCATGACATTATCCGGTCAATTACCTTTGCCGATAACTTGTATATCGCGCTTTATAATAAAGAAGAACAATGGCTAACCTTCCCCTATAGTGTTGATGAAAAAACTCGCTATAAAACCAGATCTTTTGCAAAAGGATATAGCGAGCTGGTTATTCGCACGGAGCAAAGTCAACTGATCGACTGCACTCGAGCCAAAGCTCTCGCGATGGAGGGGGTTGTAGAGCGACCAGCGGGATACAACCATAATTTAGCCGCGACAAGTTGGCTCGGTGCTCCATTAAAAACCGCCACTGGCGTTATTGGCTTAATAGCATGCCAAGCGTATGATCATAAATATGAATTTGACTATGACGATGTTGAGCTAATTTCGTTTGTATCAAATCAGATTGCATCGGTATTACAGACTCATTTAGCAAATCAGGCATTAAAGATCAGTCACCAGCAACTCGAACATCGCGTTGCAGAGAAGACCAAAGAATTACAGCAAACGAATTTGCATTTACAAATGCAAATGGAAGAGCGCAAAAAAATAGAGCAGCAGCTATATCACGACGCCCACCACGACTCACTTACCGGTCTACCAAACCGCAGCCTATTTTTAACCCAACTTGAAAAAACATTGAAGAAACATCACCGCTATCCTGAAGATAACTTTGCTGTGCTGTTTATTGATTTAGACAAGTTTAAAGATATTAATGATGAACTTGGTCATCAGGCTGGCGATCAGTTTTTGGTTTGGGTATCACAATCATTCTCAGAGTGTATTCGTGAACATGATTTGCTAGCCAGACTAGCTGGTGATGAATTTGTGGTTTTACTTGATCATCTAACCGATCGCCAACAAGCAGAAGACGTGGCGAAACGGATAATCAAGGTAATGCAACAGCCATTTTGCCTCAAAGGCGTATGTATGCAAAGCGGTGCAAGTATCGGCATAACGTATAGTAACAAGCTATATCGCAATACCGATGAAATTATTCGAGATGCAGATGCTGCAATGTATTACGCAAAGAATGCCGGTCGTGGCCGCTACGAGTTTTATCATCCGCTACTCAGTGCCAGCTCTAGCGCTCAGAAACAACATGATCAGCACCACCTTGATAAGCTACCAACACATTTTCGCTATACCGAGATAGTCAACTGGTCTGACAGTGCAGAGCCCATCGGATTTATCGAGGCTTTTGGTGAACACCCAGTACTAGGTAGCACAAGCTTTGATATTCTAAAGAAGTTTGCAGCTGAAAAACCCCAACACCTTGAGATCGAATTGCAATTACTTAAAAAAGCTCAAGATGTTGCGGCTTGTCGGAATGACGACATTTTATTTAACTGTTCAACCATGTTGTTGGAAAACAACCATTTTGATGTACTAAAGCAACAGTTAGTCACTGAAGGTAACGCACTTTGCTTATTGTTTGAAGAAAGTGAAATTCGTTTTGCTTCTAGTCAGCAAATTTTAAACTTAAAGTCGTTGGCTGAAATGGGGATCCCTATCGGGTTAAATAACTTTGGCAAAGATCGTTGCGATCTTACCCTGATCAGCCAAATTGACTTTACCTATGTTCTACTTAGCTCTACCTTTAGTAAACGTGTACTTCAGCAAACGAGCTATGAGGTTCAATTGCAGGGCATTTTGGCCGTTACCCAAGTAAAAGGCATTAAAGTCATTGCTCGCGGACCTGCAATATTAAATTTCAGAAGTTTGTTAGAAAAGCATGGCTTGCAGCTGTTTTTTGGCAAGCAACAAGCTTTAGATAAAGGGCAAGAAACATGCGCCTTTATCCCCACTTTTGATAACGAATCAATCCCTTCTTAACATAGCGCGTAGATTCGCCACGTTAGATTTTCCTTTTTCCATTCGTTCTGCCTGTGTCGCCACAGGCTTTTTACCTTCAATTTGCAGATCGTCTTGAGGTAACTCTTGCACAAAGCGGCTCAACTCAGGAGTGATCTGCTCACCAAATTGACGGCGACTTTTTGTATAAGTCAACGTTAACGTTTGCTGAGCACGAGTGATCCCTACATAAGCCAAACGCCTTTCTTCTTCAACATTGTCTTCATCGATACTAGTTTGATGAGGTAACAGGCCTTCTTCCATGCCAACCATAAACACGTGTGGGTATTCTAATCCTTTAGAAGCATGTAACGTTAACAGCTGCACGGCATCAGAATCATCCTCTTCCTCATTGCGCTCAAGCATATCCCTCAGCGTCAGTTTACTAACAACCTCTGGCAAGGTCATCGCCGGATTATCTGCATCCCCTGTTAGCATATCACTGATCCAGCGATATAATTCCGAGACATTTTTCATCCTCATCTCTGCCGCTTTAGCACTTGGGGATGATTCGTATAGATAAGCCTCGTAGTTGATTTCTCGGATCATATCTTTAACGGCTTCCAAAGTATCACCCCGAGTGGCTCTATCAGAAAGCTCAACTACCCAACGAGCAAATCCCATTAAGGCCTTTAGCCCTCGTCCCGTCATACGCTCTAAAAGTTCAGACTCAAAGCATGCTTCAAATAAACTAATATGACGTTCATTGGCAAAACTGCCAAGCTTTTCTAAAGTCACCGGGCCAATCTCACGTCTTGGTGTATTAACTATACGCAAAAACGCATTGTCATCATCTTGATTTACCAAGAATCGTAAATATGCCATGATGTCTTTGATTTCACTGCGAGCAAAAAACGACATACCACCACTGATTTTATAAGGGATACGGTTGGTCATTAAAGCTTTCTCAAATACCCGAGCTTGGTGGTTTCCGCGATAAAGCAAAGCATAGTCCCGATAGCTCGTGCGCTTCATAAATTTATGCGAAATAATTTCAGCTACTACTCGCTCAGCTTCGTGCTCTTCGTCACGGGTAGCAATCACCCGAATAGGATCACCGTACCCTAGTTCACTAAATAGTTGCTTATCAAACTCGTGTGGGTTATTCGCGATTAGAATATTAGCTGCTTTTAAGATCCGTCCAGCACTACGGTAGTTTTGTTCTAATTTAATCAGCCTTAAACCAGGAAAATCTTTACTTAGTAGTACTAGGTTTTGTGGTTTAGCACCACGCCATGAGTAAATCGATTGGTCATCATCACCTACCACAGTGAAGCGAGCACGCTCCCCCACTAAGCGCTTTACCAGCTGATATTGGCTGGTATTGGTATCCTGATATTCGTCGACTAATAAATAACGAAAACGCTGCTGCCAACGCTCTCTAACATCAACCGACTGATTCAGCAGCAATGTTGGGATCATGATGAGATCGTCAAAGTCTAGTGCGTTATATGCACGAAGCTGAGTCTGGTAACGGGCATACAACTGAGCGAACAGCGCTTTTTGAGGCTCTCGAGCTTCTCGAATAGCACGTTCGGGTAAGATCAGTTCATTTTTCCAATTACCAATTTGCATTTTTAGCAAGTTAAGCAGATCTTTGTCACGCTCCAGCTCTTTTTCAGTCAGTTCACTTAACAACTGGTTGGTATCTTGATCATCAAACAAAGAAAAGCCTGGCTTGTAGCCTAAGGTTTTAACCTCTTTTTTGATGATCTCCAGACCCAATGTATGAAAAGTCGAAACCCACAGCCCTTTAGCTTCTTGTTTGCCTAATGTTTGCGCTACACGTTCACGCATTTCTTTGGCGGCTTTGTTGGTAAAGGTGACCGCAGCGATATTTCTCGCTTTGTATTCACACTGTTGTACTAAGTAGGCAATTTTATTGGTAATAACACGGGTTTTACCAGAGCCTGCCCCCGCTAACACAAGGCATGGGCCACTAATATACTTTACTGCTTCGTCTTGTTTTGGGTTGAGCTTCATGCAACTAATCCGGTTATCTTCTCGCTTGACGCACTTTTGGTTACAACTTTGAGTGCAGAGGGGTTGAGGAATTCTTATAAACTAAGCGCGCTAGTTTACCGTATCAATGTAAAACTATGAAGCGAACCTTTTCGACCTCTCGTGCATAAGGTAAGATGGTACATGTATACTGACTCGCAAGCTAAGGTAAGAAAATGATTAACCCAGCCAAAATTGAAGAGATTGCCAAACAGATTTCAAGCAATATGCCACAAGGTGTTAAGAGCCTTGCCGAAACGTTTGAAGCCAGAACCAAGCAAGCTATTCAAAGTAAACTATCAGAGATGGACTTCGTCAGCAGAGAAGAATTCGATATTCAAAGCAAAGTATTGATCCGCACCCGTGAAAAGCTAGTAGAGCTCGAAGAAAAAGTAGCACAGCTTGAAGCGCAACTGGCTGACAAGCAAACAGACTCTCACGAGTAATACCGTACTGGCAGCACTGCGTTGGTGTTTTGCTGCCATCTCATTGTCTGGTGTTTAATACCAATTAGCCTTAATTGTTGATATAACATCAAGGTTTTGTGGACGCAGGATATTAGTGCTGCAACCTGTATAGCCTGACGCTAATATCATAGACATCCGTTGTTCGCTTGCAGTTTAAGAGCAATAGCGTTGATTCACACCGAGTAACGACTTTTCATAGCACAAAGATAGCTGCTCACTGTCAGCCACTGCACCAACAACCTCATTTAATAATCCATCAGCAAGGCCATATACCCAACCGTGTACGGTCAGTGTTTGACCACGTAACCACGCATCCTGCACAATGTTGCTCTGACAAACATTGCGCACTTGCTCCACCACATTAAGTTCACATAATGCTGCGCATTGTTGCTCATCAGCTATGCGCTCAATAATTGCCTGATGCTTCTCTTTGACATCAGCAACATGACGAAGCCAGTTGTCAATTAGTCCAAACTTTGCATTGTCTAGCACCGCTTGAACACCACCGCAACCATAGTGGCCAACTACCATAATATGATCGACTTTAAGTACTTCTACTGCATACTGCATTACCGATAAACAATTATGATCAGTATGTACCACTACATTTGCAACATTACGGTGAACAAATAGTTCACCGGGCATTAAATCAACAATTTCGTTGGCCGGTACTCGAGAATCTGAGCACCCTATCCAGAGATAATCAGGGTTTTGCTGCTGCGACAACTTTTTAAAAAATTCAGGGTCACTGGCATTTGTGCGCTCTGCCCATTGCTTATTGCTATTGAGCAAATGGCTCAGCGGGCTCGAACTAGAATTACACATTAGTGGTTCTCCGGCTAACGTTCAGCCTGTATCAAAATATTCCTTGGGGTGAGTGACTTTTCGCAAAAAGTACTAAGCTCAACATCATACCCCGATGCTTGTAAATATAAAGCTCTATCTAGCACTAACCATATTTCAATAGCACGGCGGAACAAATGACGAACCAACTCAACTCTGTCAGTAACTTGCTTTCTCTGGCGGCCAATTCGCTCATACCTTTCAAAGTCGATGCTTGCAGGTAAGATGATTTGTTTTTGCTCTGCCGCCCAGTAACAAAACTCATCAAACGTTCCTGAAAAAATGGCTTTATTCACAGAGGGAACCGAGACATAGTTATCACTACCGTCCAACTCTCTTCTCAACGCATCAAAACCCAGTCGCCAACTCACTTCTTTTTTGCGAACTGCCGCGACTCTGCCCGGTGCGGTGACGGTTTCTTGTAATGCTAGCTTCATATCATGATGAGATAAGTTCAGCGCACTGGCGCTAGCTTCTACGCTCATCGCTTCATACTGTTGTGGTGTAAAAAGGTGATAGCAGCAAGGAGAAAGCGATAGCTTTTTCATTCCATTATCAACAGCTTGGCGGATAAATACACGGTGTAATTCACCACAAGCATGTAATGCAATACCATGGCGATTTTCAACAAAATGGTGATGAATATCATCTTTGAGTACATCAGCACAATGAAAGTGAAGGTTTAGATTCTGCCGTTTTGCACTCTCCTCTCCTTGACGACATAAATCTTGTTGTAGCTCAATACTATTGACTTCAGGCGCACCATGGTAGGCAAGCATACGCCCTAAGTGCCCTTTACCAGCACACCATTCAAGCACAGCAGACTTGGTTTCGTTTATAGCAGCAACAAAGTCTTGTAGCTGCTCAAGCTTACGCCCTTTAATTCCATTACTTAGCCAAAATGGCAGTGCATCTCGATGACCTTCAATCTTGGGCAGCATACAAAGGGTATGTAATTGCTCCAGTTCAGGGATAGTACTTTTGAAGAAATCACGATGCGCTTGCTCGTTGTTGTCTAACTCATGTACTGCCTGATCGCTAAGTTGCAGTAACGTAGACTCAAGCTCAGGCCAAGGTATGGCTAAATGCTCAAATGCAACGATCTGCCAATACTGACGAGTATCAAATAATAATTTATCTAAACGTAGAAAACGCGTACTTAAGTCCACAGTAGTTACAACCACCAGCAATACAATATGCTTATTCTAGCGTAAATGTGACTTATTTTTCCGAGAAAAGATGAGCTGAATATACATGGGAATACAAACTAAGGTTAAAACAGCGGCAATTATTAACACCCAAGATGATGAGGCCGGATCTTGCTTGACTTCTGAGTAAATAAAATCAGCCTTATGTTCGTGAAATTGGCTTACATCCAAATGATACAGCTGTGCTATCCACAGCCACTTTGCAGCTGACATTTTTCCGATAGGGATACCCGAAACCCTAATAAAATCTTTGAGCTTCTCTGCTTCATAAGCCAATTGTGCGAGTGACTTATGGGTTGCATAGTTCGCTTTGGTAACGGCAAGCGACTCTTCTAAATGGAGCATCGCATATCGCCAACCTTTGAGACTGGCACGACGAAATCGCATTACCTGCTGCGGACGATCGCGTAACATTGCTTCGGTCGTAAATAGCACGTCTGCGTAGACATTTAAACCAAACTGTTTAGGGCAAATTTCTCGAGTCGCCACGCCCAATTGCTGTGCCTGATAAGGTTCGTTTGTGCTATAAACCTGCATCGCATCAAACTTTCCAGCGATGAAATCATCAAAGGGTTTCTTGCCTGAATAGAGCAACATGCTGTCGGTATTTACACCAGCTCGTTGCAACATCATCAGCAACTCACCATTTTCAGTATGCCCAAGGTGGCTGATGCGCTTTCCTTGAAAATCACGTGGGACATATATCCCGCTTTGCGCTTTAACCATCCAACAGTAAGGAGAGGATTGTAATAATGCAGCCAGCGCCACAAAAGGTTTTCCTTCAAGGCGTTGTTTTAGTAAACCAGAGTGAAACACACCAAATTGCGCTTGTCCGTATAGCACACGAAAGTCAACATTAGGGTTGTTCGGATCAGCGGGGACGATGATAACGTCAAGCCCTTCTTCTTGATAAAAGCCCTTTTCTTTTGCCATATAGTATCCAGCAAACTGGAACTGATGTGTCCACTTCAACTGAAGCGTTACCTTCTCTAATGCCTGTATTTGGGTACTGAAGATAAGAAGCAATAACACTGCAAAATACTTAGACATTATGTCCTTATTTCTTGTGCGAGAATAATGGCTAACTATAGTCGATGGGCAGAAGCTTGCCATAGCAATAGCCGCGATTTCAAAAACAGCTTAAGGAAAGTGAGTGCTATATACTATGTACAGTACAGTTTTCAAAATGCTCTGCGAGTAGATTTTTAATATGATGATGAATTTGGTCGCGACTTCCTGTGCATGTAATGTCGTAACCATTACCGTTGTTTTGTTCTATCAGCCCCAAGTAGTTTTTGCCTATCGCAATAGACTCTATACGCGCTATCGGTATGGTTACTTTTCCGATCCCATGTGAGATGATCAGTGTATCGCCTACCTTTGTTAATAATGATTCCACTCTTTGGTTACCATATCCGTCACCGCCTAATACCATAGATAACATCAGCATTAAGCAAGCTGTAGAGAAGAAGATACCACTTTGAAAATCTGGCCAACATGTCACTAGCACTATGTAAAGGCCTGCTAGTAACACAAGCTTCTTTATTAATGCAGCCCATCTTGATTTAGTTTTACCAGACTGTAACACTCGTCTCTCCCGCTAAATAAACTCCTCGAGATGGCAAAGCGCCCTCTCATTGCTCTGTGAAATTAAATTGGCAATAATATTCTCTAAGCGCCCAAACATAACCCCACTAGCCTGCTTTTTGCTTTTGCAACTGCTCACCATATAAAAAGCGTGCAAAGCAAGGGTTCTGTGTTTCCTCTTGAAATTGATACGCCAGCTTAGCTAAATGAGCATCAAAACATTCATAATCCTTTGGTTCTACCTCAAACGCTGCTAATACATTACCCTGTGCTGCACCGTGATTTCGATAGTGAAATAATGTTATATTCCAGTTACTACCTAGCATGTCTAAAAACCGCGCCAACGCCCCTGGATATTCTGGAAACTCAAATCGTAATAGACGCTCGTTCATTACCGCAGGAGGCTTTCCACCTACCATGTATCTAACATGTAATTTCGCAAGCTCGTTGTCTGATAGGTCATCAAACTGATACCCATTTTGATGTAATGAAGCCCTCAGTTCATCTAGCTCACTTTGCCCATTTCTCAAACCTACGCCAACAAAAATCTGTGCTTCTCCACAGCCAGCATAGCGATAGTTAAACTCAGTGATTGCGCGTCCACCTAGAGAGTGACAAAAGCGTTTGAAGCTACCTTTTTCTTCAGGAATTGATACGCCAAGCAATGCTTCATGCTTCGCGCCTAATGCTGTTCTTTCAGCAATATATCTAAGCCTATCAAAATTCAGGTTAGCTCCAGATAGGATTGCAGCAACACTTAACCCTTTTTCACCAGTTTGTGCCAGCCACTTTTTTAAACCTGCTGTTGATAACGCCCCAGACGGCTCTGCAGTTGCTCTTATTTCAACAAAAATATCTTGCACCGCAGCGCATATTTCATCGGCATTAACTGTGATCACCTCATCACAAAACTTTTGTGCCAGCCTGAAGGTCTCAGTACCAATAAGCTTAACTGCAACACCATCGGCGAAGCCACCAACCCTCTCTAATTCCACAGGCTTGCCAGCTGCCATTGCAGCCTTAAGACAAGCACTGTCATCAGCTTCTACTCCAACAATACGAATGTCTGGCCGCAGTGATTTTAAATACACCGCCATACCCGCGAGTAGACCACCACCACCAACCGGTATAAATACCACATCCAACTCATCAAGCTGTTGAATAAGCTCTCGCGCTACCGTACCTTGACCAATGATCACGTCTTTATCATCAAATGGAGGAACAAATACACCACTTTGCGCTTCACACAACTCCAAGGCATATTGTTTTGCAGCATCAAAGTGATGGCCATGTAAAATCACTTCACCACCAAGTTTACGCACGGCATTCACTTTAATTTCTGGCGTAGTCACAGGCATTACAATAGTGGCATGCTGACCTAAATGCGTTGCACTTAGTGCAACTCCTTGAGCATGATTACCCGCTGAAGCGGTATACACCCGAGACCCTTTCGGCAACTGACGCAGTTTGTTGTACGCACCACGTAATTTGAAAGAATAAACCGGTTGTTGATCTTCTCTCTTTAGCCAAATCTGATTACCAAGCTGGGCTGACATTTGCTCTAATTGATTGACTTGCGTTACCTCAACGAGCGGTGCCACATTCGCTTGAATGATGGCTCTGAAGTAATCAAGCTCTTGGGAAACCATCGCTAGCTCAACTCCTCAAGTTTTTGTAAGTCACGAACAGCACCTTTGTCAGCACTCGTTGCAAGCAGTGCATAAGCTTTCAATGCGGGACTCACATAGCGCTCTCTATTTAGTGGCTTATAAGCATCTTTACCACGAGCCAGCTGTTTTTCATGGCGCAGTGCTAGCTCAGTTTCATCCAGCTTTACATCAATACTGCGGTTATAGATGTCGATAGCGACAACATCGCCGTTTTCAACCAGCGCTAAATTACCACCACTGGCAGCTTCTGGAGACGCATGACCAATAGAGAGCCCTGAAGTACCGCCAGAAAAGCGGCCATCGGTGAGCAAAGCGCAGTCTTTGTCTAGACCCATCGACTTCAGGTAACTGGTTGGGTATAACATTTCCTGCATACCCGGGCCGCCTTTTGGCCCTTCGTAACGAATGATCACTACATCACCTTTTTTAACTTGGCCGCCCAGTATCCCCTCGACTGCATCGTCTTGAGATTCGAATACCACAGCAGGCCCCGTAAAGCGCAGCATTTCATCGGCCACTCCTGCACTTTTCACGATACAGCCGTCAGGCGCTAAGTTACCTTTTAATACGGCAAGGCCGCCGTCTTGTCTAAAGGCATGCTCGATAGAGCGAATACAGCCGCCTTCACGGTCTAAATCTAGCTCGTCCCAGCGACACGCTTGACTCATTGCTTGAGTAGTACGGATCCCAGCAGGTCCCGCACGATAGAAAGTTTGTGCCCGTTCATTATTACTGTCTGCGGCATTCCAGCGTGCAATAACCTCACCTAGATTTCCGCCAGCCACATGCCCTACCGACAAGTCTAATTTATCCCCTTTAGCAAGCTCGTTTAGAATGGCCATAATGCCACCTGCACGGTGTACATCTTCAATATGATATTGCTGTGTTGCTGGCGCCACTTTACACAAAAATGGGGTACTGCGAGATAAACGGTCTATGTCGTTCATATCAAAGTCGACAAAACCTTCTTGTGCCGCCGCCAATAAATGCAGCACCGTATTGGATGATCCACCCATCGCAATATCTAATGTCATGGCATTCATAAATGCCGCTTGATTTGCAATATTGCGTGGCAGCACTTGCTCATTGTCTTTGCCATAGTATTCATCACATAAAGCCATGATGCGCTTTGCTGCGCCCAAATACAGCTGTTGGCGGTCTTTGTGTGTCGCTAGTGTTGTACCATTACCAGGCAACGCTAAACCCAGCGCTTCTAATAAGCAGTTCATCGAGTTTGCAGTGAACATACCTGAGCATGAGCCGCACGTAGGGCAAGCAGAGCGCTCTACTTGCTCAGACTCCTCATCACTGACTGTTGGATCCGCTCCTTTTACCATGGCATCAACAAGATCCAACTTTAAATCGATATCCGCTAAGCGAGTTTTACCCGCTTCCATCGGGCCGCCGGAAACAAAGATCACCGGAATATTCAACCGCAGTGCGGCAAGTAGCATACCTGGGGTGATCTTGTCGCAGTTAGAAATACAGACCATAGCATCAGCACAATGGGCATTGACCATGTATTCGACTGAATCAGCAATTAAGTCTCTCGATGGCAGCGAATACAGCATACCGCCGTGCCCCATGGCAATGCCATCGTCAATTGCTATGGTATTAAATTCACGAGGTACGCCGCCTGCTTCTGTTATCGCATCAGCCATCAATGCGCTGAGTTGATTGAGGTGAACATGACCCGGAACAAACTGGGTATATGAATTTACAACTGCAACTATAGGTTTATGAAAGTCACTGTCGGTCATTCCTGTTGCTCGCCACAACGCACGGGCGCCCGCACGTTGCCTGCCTTCAGTCGTTGTTTTACTCCGTAATTTAGCCATGTCTCACCTTACGCTCGGTTTTCCGAGTTCCTCATTCCCAAAATTTACAATGCTTTGCTTCAGGGTGCATCACCCTGAAGCAATAAGATTAATCGTTTACGTACTCTAACCAGCCGTTTTCGTCTTCAGCCTCACCCTTTACAAGTGCAAAGTATGCTTGCTGCAGTTCCTCTGTGATTGGACCACGCCCGCCGTTACCGACAGGGATTTTGTCAACGCTACGAACCGGTACAACTTCAGCTGCGGTTCCAACCATAAAGAATTCATCCGCCAAATACAGGGCTTCACGTGCAATCGCCTCTTCACGCACTTCATAACCTCGCTGCTTAGCTAAATGAATAATAGTGTCACGGGTTAGGCCCGGTAAGATACAGGCTGTCGTGGGTGGCGTATAAAGCACGCCTTTTTTCACCACAAACAAGTTTTCGCCCGCACCTTCACTGAGATAACCATTCACATCTAGCGCAATTCCTTCAGCATAACCATTGCGTTTCGCTTCGCCTGAAATAAGCTGAGAAGACAGATAATTACCACCAGCTTTTGCTGCCGTTGGCATGGTATTTGGCGCCAAGCGACTCCACGAAGACACACATACATCCACACCTTGCGCTAAGCCCTCTTCACCTAGGTACGCGCCCCACTCCATTGCAGCAACTGTCATATCAGCGCGATGTGATTTTGGATTCAAGCCAAGACCTACATGACCTAAAAAGGCAAATGGACGAAGATACGCATTGGTAAAGTTGTTTGCTCGTATCGTCTCTTTACACGCAGCAATTACTTCCTCTTTTGTATATGGGATCTCCATACGGTAGATTTTTGCAGAATCAAATAAACGCTGGATATGATCGTTTAAACGAAAAACCGCAGGGCCATTTGGCGTGTCATAAGCACGGATCCCTTCAAAAACTGAGCTGCCATAATGCAGAGCATGACTAAGCACATGAGTGGTTGCTTGAAAGTAAGGAACCATTTCACCGTTGTGCCAAATAAGTTCTGATGTCTGTGTCATTGTTTAACTACCTTAATTAATTCTTTTAAATTGCCTGTTTCTGTAGTGTGTGCAAGTCAACTGCCTGCACCTCTACTAGCTTACTCAGTTGTGAGGTTAATAAATAGATAGGTTTGTCACTATCTACTGTCATTTTGACGTGGAATAAGTCATCTTGCCCTTGAAGCTCTAAATTAGTAAGACGAAATCCCCGATGTCTAGCCACTCGTAAAAAGCGCTCTATCGCAATACTCTGTTGTTTTACTGCAACGGTTAAATGGTGTTTCATGAAAAGTTCTCCGTCATCATTTCATCATTGGCAGCACCTGGAGGAACGAGTGGCCATACGTTTTCTTTATCATCAATACAAGCGTGAAGAATATAGGGGCCTTGCGCACTGACCAGTGCATCCACAGCCTCATCAACTTGACTGGCGTGAGTAATTGTCTGCCCTGGAATACCAAACACAGCAGCCAATGCGACAAAATCTGGATTATCTGACAAGTCTGTTTCGCTGTAACGACCGTCAAAAAAGAGCTGCTGCCACTGCCTCACCATACCTAATCTTTGGTTATCAAGTATCAAAATTTTAACGGGTAAGTTGTTTCTACGAATAGTTGCCAGCTCTTGAATATTCATCATGATGGAGCCATCGCCAGATACCGTGATCACTGTGTTATCTGGACGTGCTATTTGCGCGCCAATAGCCGCTGGCAGGCCAAATCCCATAGTGCCCGCACCACCGCTACTTAAGTGGTTACTCGGATGGCTAAATTTCATGTGCTGCGCCACCCACATTTGATGTTGACCAACATCGCAACATACCACTGCAGTTTTTGGCAGCTTTTGGCTAAGTTGATTTAGTAAATAAGGGGCAAAAACTTTTTCACCGGGATAGTCATAACGCCACGCATGTTGTCGTTGCAGGGTTGCAATTGTTTCAAGCCATTGCGTGTTAGTAACCACACACTCAAGCTGTGGTAGCGATTGCTTCAAATCAGCAATCAGTGATGCAGCTGCTGGTTTTCGTTTACCGACTTCAGCAGGGTCAATATCTAAGTGGATCACCTTAGCGCCAGCAGCAAACTTTGCTAAATTCCCCGTCACGCGGTCGTCAAATCGAGCCCCGATACACACCAATAAATCACATTGCTGTACAGCTAAGTTGGCAGCCTGAGTGCCGTGCATACCCAACATACCAAGGTCAAAGTCATAATCAGGTGTAACACTGCCTAGTGCTTTTAGAGTCGACACTGCCGGCATCCGTGTTTTCTCTAAAAACTGCATCAACTGAAGCTGAGCATCAGCGTTTTGCACACCACCGCCGATGTATGCAACTGGCCTTTTTGCTTCACATAGTAATTGATTAGCTTTCCCTACCTCGGCTTGTGATAGCATTGGACATTCATCTTGTGGCGCTGCAAATGGATGAAAATGCACATTTGCGAGCTGAATATCTTTTGGAATATCAACTAAAACTGGGCCTGGGCGACCGGATTGGGCAAGGTACATGGCTTCTTGGAGCACTTCTGCAAGGTCTTCTGAGCGTTCAACCATGTAACTGTGCTTTGTACAAGATAAGGACATACCTAGTACATCGACTTCTTGAAACGCATCCGATCCAATCGCAGCAGTTGGCACTTGGCCTGTAATGGCAAGTAAAGGCACTGAATCCATCATCGCATCTGCAAGCGCAGTGATAAGGTTAGTCGCTCCGGGGCCTGATGTTGCAAAACATACCCCTAACTTCCCGGTACTACGCGCATAACCGACGGCAGCAAATCCGGCACCTTGTTCGTGGCGAGTCAAATAGTGCTTAACAGGCGCACCGTACAAAGCGTCGTAAATTGGCATGATGGCTCCCCCTGGGTAGCCAAATACGTGTTTGACGCCTTGCTCTTCTAGCACCTTGATAACAAGTTGTGCGCCGGTTGTTGAATTGCTCATGTTCTGCTCTCAGTTGCCTTTTTTGCCCTAAAACGAAAACGCCCCCCGAACCTTGTGGTGCGGGGGGCGCTTATGCTGATGGTTTTCTTACAGCACTAACTAGCCCCCGCGGTAATAATAATCACCACGCTGATAATCACGACTAGTAGAGTTGCTGTTAGTAACATTGCTTGAATTCCGAAAATTTAACTTTGCTAACGACTAGGTATAAACACTGCGTTGCCTCTTTTTCTATTAATACCGCGCGAACAGCACCCAAGTCAACATAAAAAACTATGCTATTTAAATTTAAAAAAGCACACTGAAAACATAAAAAAACCCCAAAAACACCATAAGCAGAATTAAAAAAGCAACAAATACTAAATTGAGAATTTTATATTGGTTTTGCTTAACGATAACGAAAAATTTACTTTCTTATTTTGGCAATATGAAATTTTCTATACTTCTTGCCCATTTCTTTTTTAGTGACATTCGCTAGGCTATATCGCAGACTACCTTTTTAATAAAATCAACAGGGGATCAAAGTGGTAAAATTCCTTTCTCCATTTATATTTTTTTGTTTTTTCCTAAGCCTTTTTAGTGCTTTTGCAAATGCAGAAGTTGGCCTTTGGAAAGTAGAAAAAGGCCAAAAAACATCCTACTTGTTTGGAACTGTGCATGTTGGTGATAAACAAATGCAAGGGTTGCCAGTCAAAGTTAAAACCGCTATCAAAAACAGTGACAAAGTGATGGTTGAGGTGAACCTAGAAGCCTTATCTCAGTTGGCAATCCAACAACGCTCCATACCTTTTATGCTACTAAAAGGCAATCAAACCTTAGCGTCTCAACTAAGCCCCGAAGTCTATAACAAGCTGAAAGCCTATTTTGCAGCAAAACAAATAGATATTGCTTTATTTGAACGTTATGCCCCCTGGGCTGTTATGGTGACTATGCTACAGCTGGAATATCAGAAGTTAGGTTTCACGGACAAAAATGGGATAGACAAGCAGGTTATCGCGTTTGCAAATGAAAGCAATATTGCAGTTGATGAATTTGAAACGCTTGAATATCAGCTTGAGATGTTTAGTCAATTGAGTGTACATAGCAACGACATGCTAAAAGAGACGTTTGCACAGATGGCGGACTTAAATACTTACTTTTTGGATTTAGTCGCGGCATGGCGTTCCGGCGACTTGAAAAAGCTATCTCATTATTACAATGTGAGCTTCTCTGATGATAAATATGGTCAATTAGCCGAACAATTGATGATCATTGAACGTAACAATAATTGGATTGAAATACTCAAAGAGCAATTACCGAACACCTCCTTATTTGTCGCAGTAGGTGCTCTGCACCTGGTCGAGCAGTACGGACTGATCGCTCAACTAAAAGCTGAAGGTTATACCATAACGCCGCTTTAATATGGCCATAACTTGGCAAAGAGCCAAAGCGCAGGTCACCTTTCAAGGCTCGTTGATACAACACTGCACCGAGCCTTCAAAAAAATTAAAATCTATTTAAACCTTTTCACCTGACACTGCGACTTACCTTACAAAGACACTCCTTAAAGGTAAAAAGAATGAAAAGAATCATCTGCGCTTTATTGGTGAGTAGTGCAGCAATCACTGCTCACGCAAACGAAACAAAAACAATTACAGCATCATTTTCAGGTAGCGATGTAATTGAACTCGGAATAGATGTTGCGGTGGGTAAAGTTGATCTAGAAACTTATCATGGTGACACCATTGAGGTTGAGATCCTAGTTGCACCAAAGGACTCTGACAGCTGGTTTAGCACACCTGACGTCAATGATGCCGAATTAACCAGTAAAAGCCATGCTGATAAGCTCTCTCTTGAAGTACCGTCAGATGATTATGAACTCTCTTGGCACGTAAAAGTACCGCAAAGTGTGGCTCTAGATATTGAGGTTGGAGTGGGAAAAATCGAAGTAAATGCCCTTAATAATTCTGCCGAGCTGGAGGTAGGTGTTGGTAAAATAAAGGTTGCCGCGATGGCCTCTGACTTTAAACAGGTCTCGTTAGACTCAGGTGTGGGTAAAACATCTATGTCAGGGTACCCCGCTAGTAACACAGCGAAAAAAAGCATGGTAGGATCAAAAACTGATTATTCCGGTGCTGGACGCTATGCTATCGATGCTGAAGTTGGTGTGGGCAATATCAGCCTGATAAAAAAATAGCAGAGATTATCTTTTATCAAGCATAGCGGTGAGTTTATCTGTTAATACTTCTGTTTGTAGCGGCTTATACAAATGAGCCGTTGCGCCCAACTCATATACTTTGTCTAAGTCTGCACTATTGGTATTTGCGGTCACAACGAGAATAGGAATGATAGGGTCGATTGCTCTGATCTTTCTTGTCGCCTCAAAGCCATTCATGATTGGCATATTTAGATCCATCAGTACCACATCAAACTTTCCAACCTGATATATTTCAAGTGCTTGCTCACCATGTTCAGCATGTGTTACTTGCTTAGCTATCGGTTGCAGCATTTTTTCAATCACTCTGGCGTTGATTAAGTTATCCTCAACGAGTAAAACATTGGTAGATAATTTTTCACGCTTGCTTGAGCGCACGTTCTCGATATCAACTTCTACCGGGATCTGAAGCTCTGCTCTCGTCCCAAATGGCTTTCGAGCTGTAAATTTAAGCTGTCCACCCAGCGCGGACACTAGCAACTGACAGCGTTGTAGTCCAAGTTGCGACCCCTGAAAATGCTCTGTTCGCATTGACTCCTGTAGACGTTTATAATCAAACCCCTCTCCTGTATCTTCAACAATAAACTCAAGATAAGACGCCTCTTGAGTCATCACAATATCTGCAAACACTTGAATACCACCACGCTCGGTAAATTTAATCGCATTGTTTACAAGTTCTCCAACGAGCCAAGCTATCCGTTTTGCATCACCGAAACAAGCCATATTTAGCGCATTCCCAAGGGCTAAATTAAACGTGAGAGACTTGTTATGTGCGCTCAGTTGGAACGAGATACAAGCTGTTTTTATCACATCGTGCAGCTGTATTTGATGCCGCTCAATGACAATATCTTGCTGAGATAAACTATTGAAATCTTCTACCGAGTAAAGCAAAATATCTAACTGATTAGCGGCACTCTTTACATGCTCCAATTGTTTTGCATCTGCACTTTTTATAAATTCATCCAAGTAACCATGGAGCGCTTGAAGTGGAGTTCGTAGTTCATGACTAACACGAGCCAAAAAGCGCGATTTCGATTGTAGCGCGTCATCCGCGAGCTTTTTTGATGCTTCAAGCTGCCTAAAAGCTTCGGTTATCTCTTTTGTCATTGGGCGAAATACAAATTTAGCCTCAATAAATAAAACCGTCAGCCCTAATAGCCAAATTAATAACTCTATTTTTCTAACCCGCTCGGTGTTTAACTTAGCTTGATGTTCAAACAGAGAGACCGCTTGGTTTAAGTTAGGTAATAAAGTCTGTGATAATGTAAGTATGCCTTCTGACAACTGAGTATTTGGCTGTTTTAAGTGGCGTTTTGCCAAAGTAATAAACGTAAGACTCTGCTGATGTAATTGTATTGGGTTTTCATAATACAGTGACTCAAGCGACTCATTTAAGTGGTGATACTGACCCCCCTCTTTTTCTGTTAAAAAGTGATGGTTACCTTCAAAGTCATCAATAGCTAATCTGAGCGTCTCCAACCCTTGCGGCGAATCTATCGAACTGAACAGTGCAATCCGTTGAGATAACATCCGCTGCATACCAGCAAGATTGATCACTCGAGCATCCTGGCTCTGCTGGTGGAGGAGGTATTGCATCACTACCATGGCCATCGACAGCAATAAAGCCATAGCCAACAGCGCCCCTATGTAGCGAAACTTCATGTTAGGTATTAACGACATATTGGTATATTTGTTCCCTCTTTAAAAAATGCCCACGCTTATTCAGTGTAGTGGACAATCATATTATTTACAGTCCTATACTTGACACCTAGACGGCCAAAATGTTTCAATGCGAGCTCACCCTATTTATGCAGTTTGATGCCAAAGCGTCAAACTTATACCAATGGTGCTTAATTAAATCGAATAGATATTAAGACCAAATGGTATTAGGGCTGGAAGAGGTGCGTTATTCAGGTAACTAAGTGAAGGAGAGCAAACTCCGTTGCAGCTTAGTAAGGGGAATACACGCCGAGAAACAGACAACTTTGCTATTCTCTGTTTCGGGCGACTGGGCTGAATCCCAGCGACTGTCACCAACACACTTGGTGGAGAGCTTCTGGTCTTAGAAAAATAAGGCCACAGGCTGCCTTATCCTTTTTAAGTCCATTGCTCTTCGAATTTTAACGGTTCGAAGTTTGGACACCCTCCTTACTACGAACATGATTTAAGTTCGGTAGAGATGAAATTACAATTCAACTTATCTGACTATCCATTATGGACGGCTTTAGTTACGCCTTTTGATGCTGAAAATCAGATCGATTTTAGCGCGTTGACGACCCTTGTACGGGATCAAGAGCAGGCACAAAATGGTATTCTGTTACTTGGGAGTACCGGCGAAGGGCTTGCGCTTACTCAGCCAGAGCAACAAAAAATCGTAGAGTTTGTTTGCCAACTTGCGCCTTGCGTACCATTAATGGTCGCAGTGGGTGGCAGCAACCTTGAACAACAAATACAGTGGGTGCAGTTTTGCAACACACAGCCCATTGATGCTTTGTTACTCGGCTCACCAATTTATGCCAAACCCGGTAAAGTGGGACTTGCACATTGGTTTAATTCCCTCTTAAACGAGAGCAACGTGCCATGTATGCTCTACAATGTACCAGGGCGAAGTGCCGTTGCCATCGCCCCTGAATTATTAGGGGAACTTGCAAATCACCCAAACCTTTGGGCACTCAAAGAAGCTAGCGGCAATATCGCAACTTTCGAAGCATTTCGCCAAGCAGCCCCAAATGTCGCAATCTACAGCGGTGATGATAGCTTAATGCCTTACTTTGCCCAAGCGGGAGCAACTGGCTTGGTGTCTGTCGCTGCGAATGCTTGGCCGCAACAAACAGCCGAATTTGTAAAGCGCTCTCTTAGTGGCACGTCCCCTAATTTATTCACTACATGGTCGAAAGCTGCGAACAGCTTATTTGCAGTGGCAAACCCTATTCCGGTTAAGGTCTTGATGCATTTACAAGGAAAGCTGACAAGCCCAAACCTACGCCCTCCTTTGACACATTTAGAACTTACTCACACAGATGCGCTGACACGCGCCAACGAAACAATTTTATCTTGGAATTAAGGCAGTAAAACATGAGCTGGTTAACACTACTAAACAACCTCGAAAACGGCACTGTACGTGCGGCAACACAAGACGAACAAGGTCAATGGCATGCAAATGTAGAAGTAAAAAAAGGGATCCTTGAAGCATTCAAAAATGGCGTAAATACGGAATTCCCAGGTGGTTTCGTGGACAAAGATAACCTAGCGCCACGCGGTTTTGCAGCACAAGATGGCGTGCGCATGGTACCCGGTGGAAGCAGCGTAAGACGTGGTGCGTATGTCGCTGCAGGCACCATCATCATGCCACCGGCTTATGTAAATATTGGCGCATATATTGACGCTGGCACTATGATAGATAGTCATGCTTTGGTCGGTTCATGCGCGCAAATTGGTAAAAATGTTCACCTAAGTGCTGCTGTTCAAGTTGGTGGAGTTTTAGAGCCTGTTGGTGCAAGCCCGGTTGTTGTTGAAGATGATGCTTTTATTGGTGCGGGCTGTGTATTAGTTGAAGGTGTTGTCGTAAAGCGTGGTGCTGTCTTAGCGCCAGGTGTTCGTTTATCTGCCAGTATTCCAGTTTATGATTGTGTCAATGAGCGTTTACTAGATAAAGACGAGGCGATCCCTGAAAATGCAATTGTGATCCCAGGCTCTCGCCCAGCCTCTAGTGAGTGGGCGCGCCAACAAGGTTTAAGCATGTCCTGTGCACTTATAGTCAAGTACCGTGATGAGCAAAGCGATGCGTCACTTGCACTAGAAGAGGTATTACGCTAATGAGCTGGTTGAGCACGTCACAACGAGCTGTTGCACAAAGCTTAGTACAGCAACAAGATACCCCTTTTTTCTGCTACGACTTAGATAAACTCAGCGCACATGTAAAGCCGCTAGTTGATCAACAAGTTGTAAAGCTATGGTATGCCGTTAAAGCCAACCCACTGTCTCACATTATTAAAACCCTAGATCACGCTGGGTTTAACTTTGATGTGGCCTCTAGTGGCGAGTTGGATCAGGTTTTATCACAAGGTGTCACTCCAGCGCGCGTGCTCAACACAGGTCCGGCGAAATCACTAAAGCAAATCCGCCACTTTGCAAACCAAGGTGTTCGCATCTTCGTAGCAGAGAGTCACAACCAAGTTGTATGGTTAAATCAAGTAGCCTGTGAGTTCGACCTTCAATTTGATGTGTTGTTACGGGTTCAGTTACGTTTTGATAAAGCACAACACAATCCACTAGGTGGTAATACATTGACCCCTTTTGGCCTAGGTAGTGAACAGTGGCAAGCTTTAACTTTAAGTGATTACACCCATTTAGATTTTGTCGGTCTGCATATTTTCCAATGGGGCAATATGCTCTGTAGCGATACCCTAGCTGAACTTTGGCAAGCCATGGTGTCACCCTTAGTACAGTTGGCTTCTGAACTTGGGATAGCGCTTAAAGTGCTCGACCTAGGCGGTGGTCTTGGGATCCCTTATGACGCGCACAGCACCGCACTTAATTGGACAAAGCTGCTAGATACACTCGCATCAATTAAATCCGCCACTCAAGTTGATGAGCTGTGGATGGAATTAGGACGCTATGCTGTCGGCGAGTGCGGTTTTTACCTCAACCCAGTGGTTGAACAAAAACAGAATTACGGTGCTCACCAACTTATTGTCGCGGGCGGTGTGAACCACTTATTACGTCCAGCAGTTACTGGACAAGCATTCCCAGCTGAACTGCTACGTCAGTCTGATGCCAACACAGCTGATTTTCATATTCATGGTCCACTTTGTACTGCGCTGGACAAGTTAGGCACTTTAGCTTTACCCAGTGACAGTGCAGATGGTGATTGGTTGGTGTTTAGTCAATGTGGTGCCTATGGTTACACTGAAAGCATGCCATTTTTTCTGTGCCACGAATTACCAGCGGAGTTTGTGATCTCTGGCGGTGAAGTTACCTGCGCTCGCGCAGCGCAACCTGCATCCAGCTATTTGAGGTAGAGATGAACATAATTACACAACAGAATATTCAAGTTGGTGAAATAGCGAACGGCTTGCCGTTAACCATTCCTGTATATCGCATCAAAGGCGATGGTAACGGCCCAAAGGTTTATATCCAAGCCAATATGCACGGTGCAGAAGTCCAAGGTAATGCAGTCATTTATCAACTTCTTGAGCAACTTAAAACATTGTCACTAGCAGCCGATATTACTCTAGTACCTTATGCAAACCCCATCGGTTGTAATCAAAAGTCGGGAGAGTTTACTTTGGGTCGCTTCGATCCAATAACTGGAACCAACTGGAACCGAATGTATCAAGACCATAGCTCTTTGGCATATGAATTTGTCGAAAAGTATGTTGATCTTCCGTTAGAGCAAATAAAGCCGCAGTTTCGCCAAGTGTTGCTGGAGCATACAACAGCACAATTAGACGCCCCGCTAGATAGACTCACCACGGGAAAACGCATTGCATTAAATTTGCAACGCTTGGCTCATGAAGCCGAGCTAGTATTAGACCTACATACCGGCCCCATTTCAGCAAAACACCTTTACTGCCCTGAATATGCCAAGGAAAGTGCCCGCTATTTTGATATTCCACATGTGCTACTTATTCCCAACGAGTTCGATGGGGCTTTGGATGAAGCAAGCTTTTGTCCATGGTGGCACTTGAAATTAGCATATGAAGCAAAAGGACGAAACATCCCTGTATTCACTGAAGCATTTACTGTTGAACTCGGCTCGCAAGAAAAAATTGACCTGACAGAAGCACAGCATGATGCTAACAGCATTCTCAGCTATCTCAATTATAAACAAGCTTTTTATGGTGCTCACTTCGCGCCAAAAGAGATTGCTCGTTACACTTGCCAATTAGAAAACTACCGTACTTTTTACGCACCGATGGGTGGTATGGTCGAATACACAGCAACACTTGGAGAGCATATCAAAGCAGGGCAAACAATTGCCAAGATATTAAGAATGGAACGCTATTTATCGGAAACGCCCTTGAACGAAATCAAGTTAGACGAGGATGCAATTGCCATTTTGCACTTTGCCTCTGCGAGTGTGAACCAAGGTACAGAGCTATACAAGTTTTTTACCCAAGTTGAGCGACTGTAATTTACGTAACCAATTGCGTGAGAGTAAGTCAAATAGCAACAATCAAAGGTTAGAAAGATGTTTACTGACCTATTATCTAGCTCTTTCGGTTGTTTCTGTAAACACTTACTAAGGTATGGCGGCAGCCGCCGCCACCTTTTTATCGAGACCTGTTTTTAGCTATCAGGGCATAGTTGACCTTACTGATTCATTTCCCTTTCATTATCATTGGTTAATAATGTAATCAATTGTACTCACTCTCGGCGCAAAGATAATGAAACTGACACACCTATCCCTACCCGCTTTGGCGTTATTGGCGTTACCGCTTTACGCTCAAGATACACAGCAAGAAGATGAAATTGACCTTGTTAAACAATGCGTACTCAACGCGGTCTTAACCGGTGAAAAAGACAAAACCATTGAACAAGTTCGTCAAGAATGTGCAGAAGCAGACGCCGATAAAAACTTAAGTCAACTCGATAAACGTATGGCGCGGGAACGTGTCACAGAAAAAAACCGGAATGTCCTTACGCCACATAAGCGCAATTACATCTTACCAGTTTCCTATATGACCAATGTAAATAGCCGACCTTTTGACGGTTTAAAAGCGATTGACGATGAAGAGGGGGAACCAATTGATAACTTTGAGGCTAAGTATCAAATTTCATTGAAAGCACCCATTTATAAGAGCTTTTCTGACAAAGATCAGGCTATCTATTTTGCTTTCACACTGCAATCATACTGGCAAGTCTACAACAAAGATGTCTCTTCGCCCTTTCGTGAAACCAACTATGAACCAGAAATCTTTTGGATCAACTTTTTAGATGACGAGAATGTACTTTGGGGTGATGAGATGGCCTTTGTACTTGGTATTTCTCATCAATCAAATGGTCGTAGTCAACCTAACTCGCGTTCTTGGAACCGTATCTATGCTAACTTTATATGGGAGAATCGAGGCTTTGTATTTAGCTTCAAGCCTTGGTATCGACTACCTGAAAACACGAAAGACGATCCATTAGATCCACGCGGTGACGATAACCCTAATATTGATGAATATCTCGGACATTTTGAGTTTAACAGCGTATATCGTTATGAGGATCACGAATTTGGCATCATGTGGCGTAATAACTTACGCAGTGACAACCGAGGTGCTATTCAATTGGATTGGTCCTTCCCTATTTGGGGAAGATTACGTGGCTATGCACAGTACTTCAATGGTTATGGCGAAAGCCTAATTGACTACAACACGCATACGCAAAGGTTTGGCATTGGGGTGTTATTAACAGACATACTCTAATGGTTTAAAAGCTCTGGCGCATCACCAGAGCTTTAACTTCAGCTCTATTTATTGTGGCTTTATCACCACAAACTGCCCTTCAAACTTGGCAACTAGAACATCTCCATCATAAACATTTACTGGCACGACATACTTAGCCTTTGCATCACTTACCAAAGCTTGTAGGTCACCTTCACAGTCTGCAATGGTTACTGTCGCCGCAGGCGCTGTTGTTAGCGGTTTTAAGTACTTGATATTAGCATCTGCCAACACTATATCACCTTCAAGCCCAAGCTCTTTGAGCGCTAAGTATGTTGCTCCCCAACCCGTTAACGTCGCCATACTGTAAATGGAACCTGCGAACATTGAGTTGTGTAAGTTTAAGTTCGCTTTTAAGTCTGCCTTGGTAGAAAACTGCCAGTCAGTATAGCTTTCTACTTTAATACCCATGGCGTCACTGATGGGGATAGACTCACGCCATGTATTTTGCAGTACATGTGTCCAGTCTGGTTGTCTAAACCAACCAGGTTCAGTTGGCCGCTGTTTAACCATTTTCCAATGCTGAACATCACCGTAGGCTAAATGCGCTTTCTCGACTACTTCATAGCCGTGGCGCTGGTAAAATGATAAGGCTCGTTCACGCGCAAATAAAACTAACTCTTGCGCTTTTTGAGTCCAAGCGATGATCTCTAACTCGTGCAGTAAACGACTACCTAAATGATGGCCTCTATGCCCTTCAGCCACAGCCATATATCGTACTTGAGCTTGCTGATGATTATTGAAGTGGAGCCTAGCAACCCCCAGCACTTCACCTTCGTTGTTTTTTATATAGCGATGCTCTGCTTCTTGCTCTAAGTCATCCTGTTCGCTACCTCTCGGTTGATCCCATGGCGCTCTAAGTACTTGCCAACGTAATTGATAGTAAGCTTGCCAATCTTCGCTACTTTGCGGTGAAGTTACCTCAAACATCACTGACTCCTGTTTTTTGTTAGCCTTATCGCTATTATTCTTAGGTTGAATACACCCTACAAGATAACCTCAGTGTAGGGAATAAAATGCGCTAAAACACTTAGTCTTTAGTGTAAAAACTAATGAACAAGCTGGCATTCACAAAATCCTCGTCTATGCTGATGTTATCATGGGAGAATTTATTACTCATTCAGGCACTATTAGTAACGATTTTGTGGTTCATAGCCACCAGCTAGGGCACTTGCTATATTGGCACAAACAAGGCCGAAACAGCATTCAGGTTCGCCAAGACAAGTCGTTGCGATGGCTGCTAATAAACAACACCTTACAATCCGTTGTGGAGCTAAACCACCCGGAACACTTGCTATTTCCCCACTTAAAAACATTTGCTAGCCGCTGGCAATTAGCAACACCACCGACAAGCGTATTAGAATTAGGACTTGGCGCAGGCGCTATCCGTGACTATCTGAAGGCCACGTATCCAAGTTGCCATATCACTACCATTGATAACAACCCTGATGTCATCCATTGTTATAAGCGTTATTTTGGCGGCGATCCCTTGTGTGATGTTAACTGTATTGATGTGTTCAAAGCACTACAGCAGGGCAAGCGTTATGATTGGATAGTATTAGATTTATTCAGCGAGTTAGAGCCTCCTCTTTTCTTGTTTCAGCATCAATTTTACCGCTTATTACGAGCAGCTATAAATGAAGGCGGGAGGCTATATATCAACTTTTTAACCGACCATGAATCGCAATTAAAGCAACTTCAGCATTTACTTATCACTAATTTCGGTAAAAAGCCTTATATCGAGAGGGTACCGGATTACGCAAATATCATCATTGATGTAAAGCGCTAGACTCGAGCTTTTATCTGTACATTATTGCTGCTTCAGCGGCGTTACTATACCTGCGCTCAATTGTAAAAAGCGCTCAATCAAAAGCAATTTGTTTACGTAATCGCGAAATTAAATGTGACGGGGCCATCGTTTACCAAGCTAACTTTCATATCTGCCGCAAATTGTCCTGTGGCAACTTTAAGCCCAGCTACTTTAGCCTGCGCCACAAAGTATTGATACAAGGTATTTGCTTGTTCAGGCATCCCAGCACTTGAAAAGCTCGGCCTCATACCTTTTTTGGTATCGGCTGCCAAAGTAAATTGCGATACAACCAATAACTCGCCTTCAATATCTTTTAGACTCAAATTCATTTTGTCATTACTGTCTGTAAAAATACGATAGTTGCTTACCTTATGGAGTAGCTTATCTGCCGTTTGCTCCGTGTCTGCTTTTTCAACCCCTAACAGTAACACTATACCTTGACCTATCTGCCCAACTACTTTCCCCTCAACTTCGACTTTTGCTTCTGTAACTCGTTGAATTAGTCCTTGCACACTCTACCTCTATTTTTAATGATGCTGGATTTTGCACAGTAATAGATCCGCTGCACGTCGGATAGCTTCTGCATACGCAGAGGTTGCTCCACAATGCGCTACACCGTCGACAATAAACAACTGTGCGTTAACTTTTTGCGCCAGCTGATAAACAGGCGCATATCGGCACATTAAATCATGACGGCCATGAATAAACCAGATGGGTAAATGACGGATACTTTCCCCATGAGAGAGTATTTGCTGGGGCTGCATAAAGCAGTTGCGACTAAAAAAGTGCACCATTTGCTGCGCCTTGATGAGCTGTTTGTCCCCTTTACATAGTCTGATTTTTTCAATGTCGCCATCCATAGCAATTAAGTTATCCCATTCGCACCAACGTGTTGCCATGGTTCTTTTACGCAGCTCATCCTCGCCAAAAAGTGCTTGATGATAACAATTCAGGATAGATGTTAACGTCTCTAGGTTTTGTGCAAATTTATGATATTGTTCAGGATACATTTGAGCAGGTGCGCCGTGTCTACCATACAACCAATGTAAGTCTTCCTCTGTTCCCAAAAAACTTGACCACAATACCATTCCAGCAATCTGATCCTGATACTGCTGAGCGTAAAGTAGTGCCAACATTGCACCAAAAGACTCTCCTGCAAGTATCACCTTTGACAACCCTAAGTGTATTTTTATTGCAGTTATATCATTCAATAGGGCGACAGTATTAATGTGGCAAATATCACTTGGCGTTGAGTTGCCACACCCCCGCTGACTGAACAAAATAACGCGATACTTTTTGGGGTTAAAGTAACCTAGTACCGCTGTGGAATGACCTTGCCCAGGTCCCCCATGGAGTACGATGATAGGAATGCCTGCAGGGTCACCATACTCTTCAATGTCGAGTTGATGACCATGACCAACAGCTAAGTGGAAGCGACGCAAAGCGTTGCTATGCTGATACAATAAGCTCATGATCCCCCTTACTTCGCACCAGTAAGCCTGATCTATGGATAACTAAGTGGCTTTGTTGAAGCAAGAAACTTAGCCATTACCCTTATTGTGTCACTTATATTTTACGGCACTACAATCCTTGCGCATCTGGTGGGTCAAACTCGGAGCGAGTATCCACTCCTGCCGCTTCTATATCTTGAGTTAAACAAACAGTAAACTCAGCGCCCAAGAGCACGACTATCCATGACAAATAAACCCATACAAATAAAATAGGTACTGTTGCGAGCGCCCCGTAGATTACTTCGTAAGACGGAAAGTGGCTGATATAAAGTGCAAAACCTTTTTTGGTAAGCTCAAATAACAGCGCAGCAAATAACGCTCCCGGTACCGCCGCTTTAAATGACACACTTGTGTTTGGTACTAAAGTATAGAGCATGATGAAGCCAATCATGGAAATTAAGTAGGGCAACATTTTAATAATTGCACCACTAAAGCCCGGGATCCCTTGATCTGCAAACGAGACCAAAGAAACAATATAGGACGTCATCCCAATACTTGCCCCCAGTAGCACGGGGCCAAGTGTTAATACCATCCAGTAAATAGCAAATGAAATCATCAGGGGGCGTTTTTTTTCAATCCGCCATATTCGATTGAGCGTTGTATCTACATTGCGGATAAGTAACAAAGCAATAACCGCAAGAAAGCTTACACCTATGGCTGTCATCTGATTTGCATTACCTGTAAACGCGCTAATATGCTCTTTGATAGTATCAGTCGAGGTAGGCACAAAGTTATTAAAAATAAAGTGTTCAATTGCTACTCTGGTCTCTTCGAACCCGGGAAAAGCAGAAAATATTGCAACGCCAACGGCAACAAGTGGCACCAATGAAAGTAGCGTCACATATGCTAAATACCCAGCGTTGACCGTTATTTGATCTTCCACACAACGCTTAGCATAGCGCTGCCACCAGCGTGGTTGAGCACGAGAAAACCATAAGGCAACAGCTTTCATTTCGGTGATTGTTTGCTTCATAATCAAGTTAATATTCATGGATCACTTTACACATCATAACAATCCCCCCCATAATTTATAGCGGTAAATCGTAATAAAATGACGGTCGTTGACCACTTACTGATTAATCACCCTTGATAGTCTGGGAGTACGAATGAAGAAACTGACCTTGAGTGTAGCGTTACTTTTGTTAGTAACTGGATGCCAAAGCGCTTATTACGCCACCATGGAAAAATTTGGTGTACACAAGCGAGAGATACTCGTTGATCGAGTAGAAGAAACCAAAGATTCTCAACAAGAATCGCAAAAGGAGTTCCAATCAGCATTAGATAGGTTAACGACTCTAATAAATTTTGATGGTAAGGAATTACAAGAAGCCTATAATTTACTCAATGATGACTATCAAGCAAGTCTTGCTGCTGCCAGTGCAGTAAGTGCGAATATAGACAAAGTCGAAGATGTGGCAAACGCACTATTTGACGAGTGGCAAGATGAACTTGAGCAATATTCGAGTGCAAACCTAAAACGCGAGAGTGCTAAGCAATTAAGTCAAACACAACGCCAATTTGAACGCTTACTTCGCTCTATGCGCAGTAGTGAAGCAAAAATGCAGCCCGTACTCGACTCACTACAAGACAATGTGCTGTATCTTAAACATAACCTAAATGCACAAGCGGTAAGTGCTATTAAAGGTGAGTTTACAGGACTAAAGCGTGATATAAGCGCCTTAATTGCAGATATGAATCGCTCAATTGAAGATTCTAACAAGTTTATTGCTGAGATGAATGCACGTAGAACTTGATACTGCAAAGTGCTTGGCTCTCTGAACTATTATTGAAATACAGTTGACTGTAATTTGATACCACTAAAGCCAAGAGCCTGAAAGTGGGACCACAACCTTCTGCCCACTCTCAGGATTTTTAAGCCACAGCCCTACAAAAAATTACAAATAATTATTATTCAACATCAATAAACAATATGTGAGGCGTCTTCTCTACTTTTTCAGGAACCACCTCGTATTTCTAGCCTCCAATTAGAGCTTTGGTGCATAGCGCAAAACAATAAAAAACACATAAAAGAAACAACCATGAAACAATATTGAAACAAAAAACACCTATTGATACTCTCTTCGCGTTGTCACTTCACAAGCTAGGCAACAGCACAATTTGAAAATCAAAAAGGAAATTTTAAGATGAAATATATGTTGAAATCGCTACTAGCCGCAGGGATATTAATCTCACCCATTTCATTTGCCAAAGAACAGACTGAGCACTTACCAACACCGAAAATTTCAAAACAGATATCTAACTTCGAAAGCAAGATGGCACTCTCTGGCTACCAAGATGAAGAATCTTATATTCAAGAATATATTTTTGAATTTGGAAATGGAGAAGCCGAGAAAGTATTAGAACGCTCATCATTCTGTCAAGGACAAAATACTGAGTATATTGTTACTGTGTATACCTCAACTATCAAGTCAGCAGGTACTGATGCTGATATTAAAATGAAAATCAACTGGGCAGCGAACTCTCCTTCAGCATGGAAATATTTAGATGATACGGGCAGAGATGACTTCGAAAAAGGCTCTGTAGACGATTTCTATATTTTCATGCCCAACGGTGGTCAACTACGCAATTCATCACTCACTATCAATAGTAATAACGCAGGTGATAAGGCTGGCTGGTTTGTAGAACGCATTTCTATTGAGGACACATGTACTGGAGAAATAGCTACAGCCCAATTTAATCGTTGGATTTCAAAGTCTGTTGGCTTAACTTCAACAAGAAGATTGCGTTAATTCACTGTTTAGGCCACTCTGTTTGAGTGGTTTTTGCGGTATTTCTACCGCTGCACATGACTGCAGCGGTAGCCCTGCTACTGCACTGTCCAGCCGCCGTCTAGCACAATGGTTTGCCCTGTAATGTTGCGAGATTCATTTGCGAGTAAAAAATTGACTGCATGGGCAATTTCATCCAACCCAATAAAAGCCTTTTTCGGCATTGGCGCTAGCATAATATTGTTTATCACTTCATCTTCGCTGATCCCATGCTGGTTTGCTTGCGCCGTAATTTGCTGCTCCACCAAGGGAGTTTTTACATAAGCGGGGCAAATGGTATTCACGGTGATATCGCTGTCTGCGGTTTCCAGTGCCAATACTTTACCAAACCCGATCAATCCATGTTTTGCAGCAACGTAAGCTGACTTATATTTAGAAGCGACTAGAGCGTGGATAGAACCGATATTAACAATACGACCAAAGCCGCCTTTGCGCATATGTGGCAATACCGCCTTACACAGCATGGCAGGCCCTGTTAGCATCACGTCTTGCAATAGTTGCCATTTATCTTCTGGAAAATGCTCCAGTGCTTCAACGTGTTGCACGCCTGCATTATTGATAAGCACATCTATGTTATCGTGCTGACGGATAAAGTCAGCGATGTCTTGCTTATTGGCAATATTGAGCGCAAACGCTTGTGCGTTTCCGCCTTCACTGACGATAGACTCAGCCACCGTCTGTGCTTGCGCTAAATTCAAATCTACAAGCAATAAGCTGTAATCTTGTTTGCTCAAGGCCATCGCGATATAGCGACCAATGCCACTTGCAGCCCCTGTGATCAACGCTGTCTTCATCGTCACTCCTTGATTATTTTGCTAAGAACTGAGCAATGGTGTCAGCCTGCGATTGAATTGAAAAAATACCGTCCAAATGCCCCCAAGCGCCTTCTATCTCTGTAATTTGCACGTCTTTATTCTTGACTTTAAGGGTCTGTGCTAATTTACGAATGGGCTCAGGCCTTAATAACAAGTCATTGCTTGCAGGCATCAATAAAACCTTTGCTGTGATTTTATCAATAGCGCTATCAAAATTACCTTGCATACCTGCGGTGTATAGTTGCGAGGCGCGGACTAAATACAAGATTGAATTCGCATCTTGCGTTTCGGCCCTTGCTCGTGCGCGCGTTGCTAGCGTTTGGCTGAGTTTAGGAAGCTGACGAATATCTTGTTTTGCTTTGGGATCAAGCACAATAAAGTCTGGAAAACTGGCGTTATAAATAGCGGGGTGCATCGCGTCTTGAGTGATATTAAGCATCGTGGCCGTCAATCCAGCAAGTGGCCTTTCCCCGTCGTAATAGTCCCCGCCCTGCCAATTTGGATCAAGGCGGATGGGTAAAGCCCATTTCTCTAACGCCGCAACGGTCCAAGCATCCATCTTTGCCGCGCCAATCACATGAATTAAACGTGACACTTTTTCGGGGTAGCGCACCGACCATTCTAACGCTTGGAAAGATCCCATAGACGCGCCCATCACCGCATGTAGTTTGTCGATACCTAAGCTATCCAATAGTTGCTTTTGTACTTCAACAAAATCACCTATGGTCACCACGGGAAAATCCAAGCCGTAAGGTTTACCTGTCTTTGGGTTAATGGAGGCAGGACCCGTTGTGATCACATCTTTATTATGCCAGTTTGCGTTGACCAAAGTATCTGAACTTATCACAAAGTACTTGTTCGTATCTATCGCTTTCCCAGGGCCGATAATGGCATCCCAGTAACCGGCTAATACGTCAGACTCTCGATACTTACCCGCCGCGTGAGAGGTGCCAGAAAAGAAATGCGTGATCAAAATTGCATTGCTTTTGTCGGCATTTAATTTGCCATAGCTTTCCCAGCCGACCGTAACGTCAGGAATGCTGACTCCAGACTCTGTAGTAAAATGCGCGAGTGTAAAAACTTGCTTTTCAACCAGCATAGATTTGTTTGTCTCACTGCCATAGAGAATATGGCTGGCAACGAACAAAAGTAACAGGAAAATCCGCTTCATTGCTGTATCACTCCATTAAAATAAGATAAATAGGGTTAATGCGAGGGCAACCCCCACTAGCGGCACGACCGCAGTCAACGCTGCCATAGACCAATAGGCTCGTTGATGTGTTTCTTTACAGATAGCGCGAATGGTTGTAACCACATAACCATTGTGCGGTAAGGTATCCAAAGCACCTGAGCTGATAGCGACAACGCGGTGTAATTGCTCTGGATTGACACCTGCATCGATGTAGTGCGGTGCCACTAGAGGTAATGCAATGGCTTGCCCACCAGATGCCGACCCGGTTAAACCGGCTATCACACTCACCGCCACAGCGGCGCCAAGCAGCTCATTACCCGGCATGTGTGTCATCATTTCAACCGCTAATTGAAATGCCTCAGTGTTTTTTGCGACCGCACCAAACCCCACTACAGCACTGGTATTACCGATAGCAACTAGCGCTCCTGTGGTGCCTAAGTTAATGGCATTCCCCATGTTGTGAAAATGCTTAAAGTTGATCGCGACAATACTGAGTACACCACCTAACAAGGCTACAATAAGTGCACTTTGCTGCAGCGCATCATGAAGGGTAAAAGACAAAATCAACACCACAATCAGAGGTAATACACCTGTGATTGGGTGGGGATAATGGCGGTCATGAATTTCAGGGTCGTCATCTCTCGCTTCAAAGTGCTCACCATTTGCCACCGCTTTGGTTATCATCTTTTTCAACCACCAATAGCCAGTAATAGCCATAAATATGGCAACCACTAAACTGACTTCCCAAGCCGCATAAGGCGAAGTACCTAAATACTTTATTGGGATCCAGTTTTGAATTTCAGGAGAGCCTGCTGAAGTCATGGTAAAGGTGACAGAGCCGAAAGCCAGAGTTGCGGGAATAAAGCGCCTTGGTAAATTGGCATCTTTAAATAAGCTGAGCGCCATGGGGTAGACAGAGAAAGCCACAATAAAAACACTTACACCGCCATACGTTAATACCGCACAGGCAATCACTACCGCTAACACAGCATGTTTCATACCGAGTTTATTAACAATATAACGCGCTACACTATCAGCGGCACCGCTGTCTTCCATAAACTTACCAAATAAAGAACCAAGCAAGAACATAAAAAACCAAGCGCTCAAAAAACCTGCAAAGCCGTCCATATACAGTGTAATAAAGCTACTTTGCACCACATCTGAAGGAAATAAAGCAACGCCACTGGTTAGTGCGACCAATAATGCGCATAGTGGAGCTGCAATAAACAAATTTACACCACGAAGAGTTAGCCAAATAAGTAGGCCAAGTCCTCCTGCCAGTCCAAGCATACTGAGCATAAGGGCTTCCTTTTATTGTTATTAATGCCCGTTATAAATTGATGTGTTGGGCATACTGTTGATGAATATCAGTGTGGCGTGCAGGCGCAATAAAAACCATAGTACTAAGGTTATAGAAGCCTTACACCCCATGTTAATCCTAGCGTATCAAGGTATTAGTACTAAGGTACTAATAGAAAAACTTTACAACTCCCCTATGCTTTGGTGTGACAACAAGCCCCAAATGAAAATAATAAAGGGATCACTGGATGAACATTTACCAACCTAGATATTCAGCTATCGCGTTGGCTATTATACTGGCAACTCAAGTCAGCCCAGCGGCAGCAGAACAAGCAATACAATCACAAGGCAAGTTAGAGCGCATCGAGGTCACGGCACGAAAGACGGTAGAAAACCTTCAAACCGTTCCGGTGACAGTGACTTCTATCGGTGAAACCGATCTACTCGAAAATGGCATTTCGGTACTCTCTGAAGTCCAGCAGTTTTCACCTAATACCACACTTCAAGCCAGCCGTGGCACTAACTCTACCCTCACAGCCTTTATTCGTGGTGTTGGGCAACAAGATCCATTATGGGGTTATGAACCTGGTGTCGGTATTTACGTCGATGACATTTACTTAGCAAGGCCGCAAGGGGCTGTACTAGACCTCCTTGATGTACAACAGATTGAAGTACTACGTGGACCGCAAGGAACGCTATATGGCAAAAACACTATTGGTGGCGCTATAAAATATGTCACTAAGGAAATGTCTGGCGATGCGACTTTTAACGTGGAAGGGACTGTTGGTAGTTATAATCAACGCGATCTTAAGATCACAGGTCAACTGCCGCTCGTGGAAGATACACTCTACCTAGGTTATGGCTTTGCGACTTTGAATCGAGATGGCTTTGGTGAGTTCAAGGTTTCAACGCTGCCCGGCCAAGACAAGGAAAACTACAATAAAGAAATTCAAGCTGCGCGGTTAACCTTGGAATATCGTCCAGGCGATGATTTGTTCTTCCGTTTAGCATGGGATAAAACCGACGATGACTCCAACTCTAAAGGGGGTTACCGCTTGTTGCCGAGCTTACTGACTGACGCTCCCGTGCCTGACAGCGTATTTGATTCTTACACCAGTATGCCAACGTGGAATAAAGTCGAGCTTGAGGGATATAGTTTGACCGCTCGCTGGGATCTTTCTGACGCCACCACAATAAAATACATCGGCGCTAGCCGAGATAGTTATTCCCCGACCAATATTGACTTTGATAATACGCCATTGCGGATCTTTGATGTACCCGCCGTTTATGATGATGAACAAACCACCCATGAGATACAGCTAAGCCATGCAGGTAACGGCTATAAATTTGTCTCAGGTCTATATTATTACGATGGTGAGTCATGCGGCCAATTCCAAGCAATTTTGGAGGTATTAGGACAAAGCTTGGGCGCTCCCGGTCTTACGCGAGAAGTGAGTGGTTGTAATAACTCAAATAGTAAAGCTGCGTATATTCAAGGCACCATTGATTTAGCAGAGCAGTGGTCGCTCACATTAGGCGCTCGTTACACTAAAGACAGTAAAGAAGCACAAGTCAGTAATGGTTTGGTCTTTGATGTCGTGTATCCCGAATCAAATTGGATCCCAGGTTATACACGCCCTGCCGGTGAGCTCGTACCGTCAGTGCTTGATGATGAAGAAGATTGGTCACGGTTTACGCCAAGAGTGGGAGTGGAATATCAATACAACCGCGATATCATGTTCTTTGCCAGCTATGCTCAAGGATTTAAATCCGGCACCTTCAACCCCAGAGCTAGCACCGCAGAGCCTGCTGCAGACCCTGAAATCGTAGATTCATTCGAAATCGGTATGAAAAGCGAATGGAACGACAATCTAAGAGCCAATATCACGCTATTCACATTAGATCACAAAGACCGCCAATATATTTCCGTATTGCCCGGTGCAACTTCTGCCGATCTAAACCAACGACTTGGCAACATAGGTAAGTCTACAGCAAATGGTATTGAAGCCGAGCTGAGCTATGTCGCCACAGAGGCGCTGAGTTTTGACGCCGCGATAGGATATATCGACAGCGACTTTGAAGAGGTACTCGATACTAACCCAGACACGGGTGCGACATTTGATAAATCAGACCGCTTTAGTATTTCTAACACCCCTGATTTAACTTTTAACCTTGGGGCGACCTATAAACTCTACAGCGATATTGGCGATTGGGTATTCAATGCCAGCTACTACCATCGTGGTGATTATGTCTTATTTGAGGAAGATAGCCTACTGACGCAGGACAGCTATGGTTTAGTCAATCTGAGTATTAATTGGTATAGCACAGATGGCAATTGGCGTGTTGGTCTTCATGGGAAAAACCTGACCGATGAAGAATATATGATAGGAGGCTATCAGTTCGTGACACCAGATCCGAGCGATCCGAGTAATATGAGTAAATACACGCCAGGACTTGGTGGTGATAATACTTTGATAGGCTACTTTGGCGACCCAAGAACCGTTTCGCTTACCGTAGGTTATCGTTTTTAGCACCGAAAGCGAGGCTACAAGAGAGTCTCGCTATCTCAATCGCTTGATGTAGTTTTGGAAATACCCTATAACAACGGATACTAGGAGTTAGTTAAGGATGTCTCAGGTGCAAGCAATCATCGCTGATGACCACCCATTATTTCGCAGCGCACTTAAACACGCTGCTGCACAAGCGATTGGTCATGACCCCATTAAAGAAGCCAGTACCTTAGACAGCTTATTCGAGATGTTGCTCGCGCATCCTGAGACAGAGCTAGTATTTTTGGACTTGTCTATTCCTGGGGCGAAAGGCCTCGAAGGTCTTGCCCGGTTAAGAAATCAGTATCCAGACATACTAGTGATCATGGTTTCAGCCAACGAATCAGCATCCATTATTAGTCAATGTGTTGCCCTCGGGGCAAGCGCTTATATTCCCAAGTCTTCCTCACTAGAAGTGATTAGTGATGCTATCAAGCTCGTTATTGAAGGAGAAACTTGGTTGCCTGAAATCGTGGATATCGCGCCAGAAAGTGACAGCGAACAAGCGCAATTTGCACGTAATTTAGAAAAGCTAACACCGCAGCAATATCGCGTGTTAACGATGATTGCCGACGGCCTTTTGAATAAGCAGATTGCGTATGCAATGTCGATTCAAGAGACCACCATCAAACAGCATGTTTCAGCAATTTTAAAAAAGCTCAATGTGTATAACCGCACCCAAGCTGGGATCCTCTTTAATCAGCTGGCTACGGATGTACACCTCGACGATGAAGCGAGTGCTTAACTAAATTAGTCGTTTAATCATGCGCTTTAGGGCTGGTATTTTAAGCGGTTTATAAAGTAATGGGATCCCCGCATCACTTACTTGCTCGCGAATAGCCTCGTCGTGGTTAGCTGTGTTGATAATGATTGGCATATTGTCCAGCGCAAGCGCCGTAATTACCTCAAGTCCGGTGACACCATGATCAAGCTGATAATCCGCGATCAACATATCAGCCCGACTCGTTGCTTGCAGTGCACTAAGCGCTGCTTCATCTCGCGCTACGGCCACCTTACACCCCCAACTTCGCAATACTTGTGATAGTGCATCAAGTGCGTTGGCATCATTATCGAGTAGCCAAATAGACAAACCCGATAATTGCGCATCACCACTGGGTTTGTCAGCAATTACTTCGCTCTTTTGATCCGTCGGCATTCCATAACTTGGCAGTGTTAAGGTAAATTGCGTGCCTTTATTAAGTTGTGAGCCAAGGGTGATGGGTATTTCCAACACTTCACATATCCGTTTACTGATCGCAAGTCCAAGTCCTAATCCCTGCGCTAGCTCTTTACTATGCAGCTGTTTGAATTCTTGAAATATGGCGTCCTGATCTTGCTTTGCAATGCCTACGCCTGTGTCTTCAACAATGATTGAAACACTCTCTCCCTGAGATTCAGCGATAAGCCTTATCGTACCAGACTCAGTGTAACGAATCGCGTTACTCAGTAAGTTTCCCAACACCCTTTTTAGGAGTGCTTTATCGGTGTAGAGCATGGCATCACAAACCCGCACAGTAAACGCTAACCCTTTGTCTTTCGCTATCGCCCCATATTCATTTTCTAATGGCTCCAACAGTGACGATAATACAAAGCGCGAGCGATTAACCTTAAACGCACCGGCTTCTAACTTTGTGAGTTCAAGAATGCTCGACAACAGCTCTTCAGCACTTGCCAATGAACTTTTGATGCTATGCGAAAGCTCAGCTAGTTCAGTCCCGTGGGCTTTTTCACTCATCAATGAACAAAACAGGCTCGCTGCGTTAAATGGCTGTAACAGATCATGGCTTGCTGCTGCGAAAAAACGGGTCTTACTCTCCGTTGCCTGCTCAGCTTGGCGTTTCGCAGTAGATAAAGCATGGTTGGCGTCTATCAACTCTTTGGTTCTTGCTGCGACCGTTTCTTCTAGGTTTGTATTAACTTGTTCTAGTAGGGACTGCTGTTTCACAAACTCCGTGATGTCAGTGTAGGTTGTTACAAACCCGCCACCCGGAAGCGGGTTACCTTGTATTTCAAACACGCGACCATCGTGGTGCTCGCGGCGGTAACGATACGCATTGCCTCGTCGTAAATGTGATAGACGCTTCTGTACTTGCTGCTCGACATCAGCATCACCAAATAGTCCGCGCTGTGCATTGTAACGAATAAGCTCAGCCACAGGGCGACCAATAAACAGTGCATTGTCTGGATAGTTAAACATTTCTGCATAGCGCTGGTTCCAAGCGACCAGTTGCAGTTGGCTATCTACTACACTAATCCCCTGACTGACATTTTCTATGGTCGACTGTAGCAAGTCACGATTAAAACGTAATACCTGTGACGCTTCATCGACAAACTCTGCAACTTGCTCTAAAGGCTGACGCTTTTCATCTTTGGCGACATCTAAAATCAGTTTCGCAGATGCCCCACCAACGAGGGTCGACATCTCCCGCTCAATGATACTTTCAACTTGCAAAGGTGCTGGCAGTTTCCAGTTTCCGGGCTCTTTAGGGAAATGAAGCTCTACAAGCTGCTGTGCTCGCGCCTGCTCGCTAAAGCGCTGCAGTAATGCTGCCAAGTCGTGGTAACTCAACACCGTGTTTGCAGACTGTGCAGATTTGGATGGCATAACAAATTTATTGCTTTGTAAGCGCTCAGCAAGACGTGCTGATGAAATAAATGGCACCAGAAAATAAACCAACAAATTTGCACTTAACGAGATCAGCACAGACTGACTCGTACTGTCTAACCCCAGACTCAAAAAGTCTAACGGTGCTAACCATGTGATACCCATAGGCCCCGCGCTCAACCAGTGACTTTCGAAGTTAAGGCCACTGATCAAGCTCGGTAACAACAGGGTGTAAAACCAAATAGCAAAACCTGTCACAATACCTAATTGCGCGCCTAAGCACGAAGCTCCTCGCCACCACAAACCAATCACCATCGCGGGCGAAAACTGTGCTACCAAAGCAAATGACATGAGTCCCATATTGGCTAATGTGTTACCCTCAGCAAGCACACGATGACTGGCGTAACTCAACAATAAAATGCCAACAATGACCACCCGTCTAGCATTGAGCAGATTAAACTTAGATAAACCACGATGGTGTGAATTTAAGTGCGAGCGGCGCAACAAAAATTGATTGATAAAATCATTGGTGATCATAATAGATAGCACGATGGCTGAAACTATTACCATGCTCGTCGCCGCAGAGAACCCTCCCAGAAAGGCAGTTAAAGCAACCAAAGGTGCATCAGATCCCAGCGGTAAGGCGAGCACAAACGTATCGTAACCAATATCTTGACCATTAAAATACACCAATCCGGCGTAAGCGATTGGCAAAATAAATAAATTAATCAGCAGCAAATAAACGGGAAATAGCCAGCGTGCGGTTTTAAATTGGTTTTGTTCGTCATATTCAATAAAAGAGGTATGGAATTGTCGTGGCAAACAAAGCGTTGCCAATGCACCCAAGAGAACATGGACTAAATAAACATAGGTTGGGCTGGCGGTTGCCTCTATTTGCTTGGTAATTCCCTGCTGCTCTACCTGGTTAAATAAGTGAGCTGGCGATTCAAAGAGCACAAAACAGACGTAAACACCAACGCCCATAAACGCCAGCAACTTAATTAATGACTCAAAGGCGATTGCAGTCATCAACCCAGGGTTATGCTCACTGGGTCTCAGCCTACGTGTGCCAAACAAAATGGCAAATAGAGCCAACAGTAACGTAATGTAAAAAGTACTATCTTGCCAAAATGCGGAACTCACCAGCTGGGTTTCGCTTGTTAGCATACCGATACTAGCACTGGTGGCATTAAGCTGAAGGGCAATATAGGGGACGACTGCAATGACAGAGATCAGAGAAATTAACCCTGACAGACTAGAGGAATTACCGTAACGCGTGGCAATAAAGTCCGCCATAGAGGTCAGTTGCTGCTGGCGACAGATTTCAGCAATACGAGTGTAGACTTGCCAACCAAATATAAACAGTAAAATCGTGCCAACATAAGTTGGCGCTAGCCACCAACCATTATTTGCAGCTTGCGCGGTAGTACCAAAAAACGCCCAAGAGGTGCAATATACCCCAAGTGACAAGGCATAGGTAACTTGCTTGGCATGATAAGAGCGAAATTTAGTACTTACCCTATCCGCGCCCCATGCAATGGTAAATAAAAGCGCTAAATACAGCAGCGCAATAAGACTGATAAGTCCAATAGAAAACATAACTGTGATGATTTTTTATTATTTTTTCTAGCATAACGACTGTATCGTAAAAAGACAGCACACTTTAGTGCTACCGATCATCAAGGCGATAAAAAACGTCCCAGAAACGCAAAAGCCCCAGCTAATGCCGGGGCTTTATCAAAAGTCTAATTTAGTTAAAAACTAAAATTAAGCTTTCTTAGGACGTTCAATAACGTCAACTAGCATCCAAGATTTTTTCTTAGAGATTGGCGCACATTCGCGAATAGTCACGACGTCACCTGTGAGTAGCCGTGTTGTTTTCATCGTGTGCGTGCAACTTAGTTGTACGCTTGATGCTTTCTTTTTATAACGAGTACCGTAGATCGGGTGCTTAATACCAATTTGACTTAATACTTGCTCAATTTGAATGAGTAAATCTGACGTTCGATAGCCATTTATAAAAATTATCCAGGAACGCAAAAGCCCCAGCATGTGCTGGGGCTTTATCAAAAGTCTAATTTAGTTAAAAACTAAAATTAAGCTTTCTTAGGACGTTCAATAACGTCAACTAGCATCCAAGATTTTTTCTTAGAGATTGGCGCACATTCGCGAATAGTCACGACGTCACCTGCTAGTGCCGTGTTGTTTTCATCGTGTGCGTGCAACTTAGTTGTACGCTTGATGAACTTACCGTAGATCGGGTGCTTAACCTGACGCTCGATAGCAACAACAATTGATTTGTCCATTTTATCGCTTACTACACGACCTTGAAGAGTACGGATCTTATCGCTCATTATGCACCTGCCTTCTGGTTAATAACCGTTTTAACACGCGCAATGTTGCGACGTACTTTTCTCAGTTCGTGAGTTTGAGCTAGCTGACCAGTGCTCGCTTGCATGCGCAGGTTAAACTGCTCACGAAGTAGCTCAAGAAGTTCAGCATTTAGCTCTTCTACGCTTTTGTCTTTTAATTCGCTAGCTTTCATTACATTACCGTCCGAGTTACGAAAGTTGTCTTGAATGGTAGTTTACGAGAAGCAAGGTTAAATGCTTCACGAGCAAGCTCTTCAGAAACACCTTCCATTTCGTAAAGCACTTTACCAGGCTGAATTTCAGCAACCCAGTATTCAACAGAACCTTTACCTTTACCCATACGAACTTCAAGCGGCTTTTCTGTAATTGGCTTATCTGGGAATACACGGATCCAGATTTTACCTTGACGCTTGACGTGACGTGTCATAGCACGACGAGCTGCTTCGATTTGACGAGCAGTCATACGGCCACGGCCAGTCGCTTTCAAGCCGAAAGAACCGAAGCTAACTTTGTTACCGCTGGTAGCCAGACCACGGTTGCGGCCTTTGTGTACCTTACGGAATTTTGTACGTTTTGGCTGTAACATTAGTCGCTACCTCTTACTTAGCACTTTTTTTAGCTTTCTTCGGCGCACGTTTAGCTGGCTTCTCTTGCTCTTGAACTAGTGGAAGACCACCAATTACTTCGCCTTTGAAGATCCAAACCTTAACACCGATGATACCGTAAGTGGTCAAAGCTTCTGAAGTTGCGTAGTCGATATCAGCACGTAGAGTGTGTAGAGGCACACGACCTTCACGGTACCACTCAGAACGTGCGATTTCAGCACCGCCTAGACGGCCGCTTACTTCAACTTTGATACCCTTCGCACCTAGACGCATTGCGTTTTGTACTGCGCGCTTCATAGCACGACGGAACATAACACGACGCTCTAACTGAGAAGAAATACCGTCAGCAACTAATTGTGCATCTAGCTCTGGCTTACGTACTTCTGCGATGTTGATTTGCGCAGGTACACCAGCAAGCTTAGTTACAGCTTGGCGAAGCTTTTCAACATCTTCACCTTTTTTACCGATAACAACACCAGGACGAGCTGTGTGAATTGTTACACGGATTGATTTAGCTGGACGCTCGATAACGATCTTAGCTACAGAAGCACTTTTCAATTCCTTAGTAAGGTATTGACGTACTTTGTGATCGCCAAAAAGCTGTTCAGAGAAATCTTTTGTATTCGCGTACCAAGTAGATACCCAAGGCTTTGAGATACCTAGGCGAATACCAGTAGGATGAACTTTTTGTCCCATTACTTATATCTCCTAGCTATCCGATACCACAACAGTGATGTGGCTTGTACGCTTAAGGATGCGGTCTGCGCGTCCTTTAGCACGTGGCATAATGCGTTTCATTGTAGGACCTTCGTCTACAAATACTTTAGCCACTTTAAGCTCATCAATGTCAGCACCTTCGTTGTGCTCCGCGTTCGCGATAGCAGACTCAAGTACTTTCTTAACTAATACAGCCGCTTTCTTCGGGCTGTACGCCAGGATTTCTAGCGCGCGATCAACCGGAAGTCCACGGATCTGATCTGCCACTAGACGTGCTTTCTGCGCCGAACCAGAGGCGAATTTGTGTTTAGCTAATGCTTCCATCATACCCTCCGATTAACGTTTCTTAGCTTTCTTATCCGCAGCGTGACCGCGGTAAGTACGTGTAGGTGCAAATTCACCTAGTTTGTGACCGATCATTTCGTCTGTGATGAACACAGGAACGTGCTGACGACCATTATGGACAGCGATGGTCAATCCGATCATGTTAGGTATGATCATTGAACGACGGCTCCAAGTTTTAATTGGCTTCTTGTCACCGCTTTCCAACGCTTTCTCTACCTTCTTCAGCAAGTGTAGGTCAATAAATGGACCTTTCTTGAGAGAACGTGGCATGGCAATTCCTCAACTATTATTTAGTACGACGACGTACGATGAACTTATCAGTACGCTTGTTCTTACGAGTCTTGTAACCCTTAGTAGGTACGCCCCATGGAGATACAGGGTGACGACCACCAGAAGTACGACCTTCACCACCACCGTGTGGGTGGTCAATCGGGTTCATGGCAACACCACGAACTGTAGGACGGATACCACGCCAACGATTTGCACCAGCTTTACCTAGTGAACGTAGCATGTGCTCTGCGTTACCTACTTCGCCAAGAGTCGCACGACAATCAGACTCAACCTTACGAACTTCACCAGAGCGAAGACGTAGTGTTACGTATTGACCTTCACGAGCAAGGATCTGTACGTAAGCACCAGCAGAACGTGCAATTTGTGCACCTTTGCCAGGTTTAAGTTCAACGTTGTGTACTGTAGAACCTACAGGGATATTACGCATAGGTAGTGTGTTACCAACCTTGATTGGTGCATCAACACCAGATTGGATTGCATCACCTGCTTTAAGACCCTTAGGTGCAATAATGTAACGACGCTCACCGTCTGCATATAATACAAGAGCGATGTTTGCGCTACGGTTTGGATCGTACTCTAGACGCTCAACTTTAGCAGGAATGCCATCTTTTGTGCGTGTAAAGTCGATTACACGGTAGTGTTGCTTATGACCACCACCGATGTGACGAACCGTGATACGACCGTTGTTGTTACGACCGCCTGATTTAGAGTTTTTCTCTAGTAGCGGAGCGTAAGGCTTACCCTTGTGTAGATCAGGGTTAACCACTTTAACGACGTGACGACGACCCGCAGAAGTTGGTTTACACTTTTGAAGTGCCATAATTCTAACTCCCCTTATTACTCGGCGCCGCCGACAAAGTCTAGCTCGCTACCTTCTTTAAGAGTAACGTATGCTTTTTTCCAATCGCTACGACGGCCAAAACGCATACCAGTACGCTTTGTCTTACCCTTAACATTTAGAGTGCGAACACCAGTTACTTCTACTTCGAAAAGCTTTTCAATAGCAGCTTTAATTTCTGCTTTGTTTGCATCTTTTGCTACTTTGAAAACAATCGTGTTGTTTTCTTCAGCAGATACAGTGCTCTTCTCAGAGATGTGTGGAGCAAGGATTACTTTTAAAAGACGTTCTTCACGGATCATGCTAGCGCCTCCTCAAGTTGCTTAACAGCAGCAGCAGTAATCAGAACCTTATCGAAAGCGATTAGGCTTACTGGGTCGATGCCAGCTACGTCACGCGTGTCAACCTTGTACAGGTTACGTGCAGAAAGGAATAGATTCTCATCTACTTCTTCAGTCACGATTAGTACGTCTTTAAGCTCAAGTTCTTTAAGCTTAGCTACTAGTTCTTTAGTTTTTGGTGCTTCTAGACCAAAATCTTCAACAACTACTAGACGATCTTGACGAACAAGCTCAGAAAGAATGCTCTTGATCGCACCGCGATACATCTTACGGTTAACTTTTTGGCTGTGATCTTGCGGCTTAGCTGCAAAGCTCACACCACCGCTGCGCCAGATTGGGCTGCGGATTGTACCAGCACGAGCACGGCCAGTACCTTTTTGGCGGAATGGTTTCTTACCACCACCGCGTACTTCAGAACGTGTCAGTTGAGCTTTAGTACCTTGACGAGCACCTGCTGCGTAAGCAACAACTACTTGGTGTACTAATGCTTCGTTAAACTCACGTCCAAAAGTAGCTTCGGAAACTTCAAGCGCACCAGCGCCTTTAATTGCTAATTCCATCACTAAATCTCCAGGACTTATGCTTTAACAGCTGGTTTAACGATAACGTCACCGCCGATAGCGCCAGGTACTGCACCTTTAACTAAAAGCAAGTTACGCTCTGCGTCAACACGTACTAGTTCAAGGTTCTGTGTCGTAGAACGAACATTACCCATTTGACCGGCCATTTTCTTACCTTTGAAAACTTTACCAGGAGACTGGTTTTGACCGATTGAACCAGGAGCACGGTGAGATAGAGAGTTACCGTGAGTTGCGTCTTGCATGCTGAAGTTCCAGCGCTTAACACCACCTTGGAAACCTTTACCTTTTGAAGTACCAGTAACGTCTACTTTTTTCACTTCAGTGAAAAGTTCAACAGTTAGCTCTGAACCTACTTCAAATTCACCTTCACCGCCGTTAAGACGGAATTCCCACAGGCCGCGACCCGCTTCAACGCCAGCTTTAGCGAAGTGACCCGCTGCTGGTTTGTTTACACGGCTTGCTTTTTTCTCGCCTGCAGTAACTTGAAGCGCGTTATAACCGTCAGTTGCGTCAGATTTGATCTGCGTAACACGGTTAGGAGTCGCTTCGATAACTGTCACAGGGATAGATACACCATCTTCAGTGAAGATACGTGTCATACCCACTTTACGACCGACTAGACCTAATGCCATTTTCCTAAAACCTCTCTAATCTTCCGATTAACCCAGGCTGATTTGAACATCAACACCAGCAGCAAGGTCTAGGCGCATTAGCGCGTCTACAGTCTTGTCAGTTGGTTCTACGATGTCGATCAGACGTTTGTGGGTGCGGATTTCATACTGATCACGCGCGTCTTTGTTAACGTGCGGAGAGATCAATACTGTGAAACGTTCTTTGCGCGTAGGTAGTGGGATTGGACCACGAACCTGTGCACCAGTGCGCTTCGCTGTTTCCACGATTTCCGCCGTTGATTGGTCAATCAAACGGTGGTCAAAAGCTTTTAGGCGAATACGAATGCGTTGATTTGACATTCTTAAACCTCAAATAAAAAGAGCATTTAAAAAGAGCATAAAAAAACGACCGAGACTAGCTCAATAATTTCTGAGAAGTCGGTTGTTAATTTATTTCTACCATTGAACTCACAATTGGAGTTCCTGTTCATATGGTCTGAAATCCAGACCTTTCATTTACTTTCAAAGACACTATGGTCAAGAAAGTCTGCATATTATAGTGATATTGGTGATAAATGCAACAACTATTATAAAGTAATTTTATGACCGTAAAATAACCAGCGTTTAGGCGCAGCCTTAGCAACTTTAGAGTAAAAGTAACCTGCACAAACAGCTTTCTATCATTGTCCGTTAAGATAACTGTGCTACTTTTTAAAGCATCAAAAAACAGAGCAAGATGGCTGAAAATAGCAGTTGAAATGGTCAGTCCAGTTAAATCTTGGTATTCTATAATTAATGATAATTGTTCGGTATTTCCATGCAGATTTTTTCTTATTTGCTCACCACTATCGCTCGTTGTAGCAATTGGCTTTTCGTCAAAAGTAAAGTATTGCCAGAAAATCCCATTAATGACTATGAGCTTGACCCAAGCATACCTACTTTTTATGTGGCGACGTTAGATTCAACTTCAGATATGGTCGCGTTGGATATAATGTGTAAGAAGCTTGGCTTGCCAAGACCTTCCCAAAAAGAAAAAATAGGAAATAAAGAGCTCAACCGGTTTGTTGGGATCCAAGCGCCACCGAGCGTATTTGGCAATAGCCACAAGCCAAGCAATGCCCTTGCTCATAGCAGGGCAATTTTTGAAGCGTTAAAAGCCGATATCAATCAAAATGTCCAAGTTATCCCTGTGACTATTCTTTGGGGTAGAAATCCAGGCAAAGAAAAACCAGGTGTGGGCACGCTGTTATCAAATTCACTGACCCCAAGCTGGTTGCGAAAGTGCTTTGTAGTGATATTTTCAGGTCGTGACAACTTTGTTCGATTTTCACGCCCTATTGAACTTAACCAACTACTTACTGATAAAGCCGATGTTGAAGAGCTTCCTCATAAGCTTTTACGCGTTGCCAGAGTGCACTTTAGACGCCAAAAACTCGCAGCAACTGGACCAAAGCTCCCTTCTCGTGAGCAACTATTCAGTTCAATATTGGCATCACAAAGTATCAAAAAAGCCATTGCCGACGAAGCCAAAGCAAAAGGCCTTAGTCAAGAAGAGGCACGCTTACAAGCATTATCTTTACTTGATGAAATCGCGGCGAATTATTCCGATGCCATGGTGCGCGTAGCAGATAGGGCTCTGACTTGGCTTTGGAATAAACTTTATAATGGCATTGAGGTAAATAACTCAGATAAAGTCCAAGCACTTGCTGATAAAGGTCATGAAATCATCTATGTCCCCTGTCATCGTAGCCATATGGACTACTTACTACTTACCTATGTCATTTATCACCAAGGCTTAGTGCCTCCACATATTGCGGCAGGTGTTAATCTTAATTTCTTCCCTGCAGGCCCTATTTTTAGACGCAGCGGTGCTTTCTTTATTCGCCGCTCCTTTTCTGGAAATAAGCTGTATTCTGCGGTATTCAAAGAGTACCTCAGCCAGCTCTTTATTAAAGGCTACTCTGTCAAATTTTATACCGAAGGTGGGCGCAGTCGCACAGGTCGCTTATTGCCACCAAAAACGGGCATGCTGGCTATGACGCTTCAGTCTATGCTACGAGGTATCGATAGACCTATTTCGCTAGTACCTGTTTACCTCGGTTATGAACATGTGATGGAAATCAATACGTACCTAAAAGAGTTAGCCGGCAACAGCAAAAAAAATGAGTCTATATTTGGCATTTTTAAGGCTATTAAGAATCTGAAAAATTACGGACGAGGCTACTTAAATTTTGGCGAGCCAATTTCTGTCAATCAATTTTTAAACGAACAGCAGCCTGACTGGCGTGCATCAATCCACCCAACAGAAGCGCAAAAGCCTGTGTGGCTAAACAAACAAGTGGCTGATCTCTCTGAGGTGATCATGACCGAGATAAATAACTCTGCAGCGCTTAACTCTGTCAACCTTCTTGCCACAATATTGTTAAGTAATGAACAGTTTGCATTACCAAAGCCGCAGCTATTACAGCAGCTCGAATTGTACCTAGAGTTACACAGACAAGCCCCCTATCACAACAATGCTACAATCCCAGCTTGTAGTGCTGAAGCACTCTTGAGTCATGCTTTAAAGCTCGATAAGTTCGATGTCATTGACGATAGCTTTGGTAGCATCATCAGTGTTAAAGAACATGAGCGTGCGCTGCTAAATTATTATCGAAATAATATTCTTCATTTATTTGCAGTACCTAGTTTAATAGCGCAACAGCTTTTCAACCGCTACAGCTTAAGCATTGATGAATGCAGAAAAGAAGTTGAGTTGCTATACCCTTTATTCGCTAAAGAGTGGTTTTTAACCGATCTTCAAGACAATTATATCGAATCTATTTTATCCTTCTTTGCAGCCCAGAAGCTTATTTCATTTGACGGACATCTGGCTTCTGTTAACAAAGAGGGGGCAGCCTTAGCTCAACTTGAAATGCTAGGTAAAGTGATCCATTTGACCCTAGAGCGTTATGCAATCACCATCAACCTAGTTAAACACCATCAGGGCTTGAGTCGCAGTGAGCTCGAAAGCGAGAGCGCACTACTGGCCGAGCGACTTGGGACATTGCATGGAGTCAAAAGCCCCGAGTTTTTTGACAAGAAAGTACTAAGCGCTTTTGTTTCTAGTTTGAAAGAGCAGGGCTTTATTGAGCAAGATGAAGGTACAGGTATTCGTGGCACAACGACTTTGCTGACATTGGAGCAACATTTAAAAGCACTCCTTCCTGCTAGGATTTATCAGTCCATTCAACATATCGTATAAAGGTAAAAGGCCCATGTTTTAGGGCCTTTTTACCAACTTGCTTAATTAAGCGAGCTACTTTGAGACGAGAAAACCTTATTGGTAGCACCGTCGCCACCTAAGTACCTACCCCCATGAGAGCAAGAAATAACTTTGCTATTTAGTTGTTCTAAATAAGAAGTTCTTTATACTCTTGCCGTTCTAGCAGTCCAAACTTGCGTTGCAATCAAGGAAATCACCATCATTGCTGCACCAATGTCTAGATAGTACATTTGATGTGGCCATACTAACGACACGCCAGCAATCGCAATAACTCCTCTTATCAATGGCTTCAATTGAGACTCTGCATATCCATAAATTGCAGCAACCAGTGCATAGATACCGATGAGGGCAGTAAAAAATATTTGCATCACTTCAACGTGAGTACCGCCTATAAAAGGAGTGTAAGCAAATAATAGTGGCACTATATATAAGGCTTTAGCTGTCTTCCATGCTTCTACTCCCGTTGTCATTGGTGGAGTTTTTGCGATCCCTGCCGCAGTAAAGGCTACCAAGCACACCGGTGGGGTCACGTTACTATCTTGCGACAGCCAAAAGATAATCATGTGCGCTGATAGAAGCATCATCGCCAAGTGCGAGGCATCGAATTGATTGCTACGAATAATCTCAATAGCTTCTGGTGGTAACCCAGCCAGTATAGTCATGACCTCATTGGCGCTGGTTGTAGGCAAGTTATAAATTTCACTGAGGCTTGGCGCCATCATCTGCATCATCATGTTCGCGGTATCGTTGAGTTGGCCGTTGACTATCACCTCTACCAATGCAGATTGACTGATCAATCCGTACAGTGCAGGCGCTGAGAGTGTCGCTAACACAATATAAGATGCCGTAACAGGTAAGCCCATTCCAACGATTAGAGATGCCAATGCAATCAACACCAGCAACAACATCAAATTCGACCCAGCCCATTCATTGATCATCAAAGAGAAAGTAACCCCAAGTGAGCTGATAGATATAGAATTAATAAGTACACCTATGGTTACCAATAACACCGCTGTTTTGGCGCTATTCTCTGTTGCCGAGGCAAGTGCTGCGAGTACTTTTGAATAACCCATTGGCGTGCGAGACACCAAAGAAAATAAGTATACACTGAGGGTTGCAATACTAACGGCGTAGGTGGGTGTAAAGCCATAAACCATAAGTGCAACCAGCAGCAATATAGGTAACAGATGATGCCAACCCGCTTTTAACTCTTGCCATGCACTCAATTGCTCGGCGTGTTCTGGTGGTTTAATACCTAATCGCTTTGCCTGAATTCTTACAAAAATAGCAATGGAAGCAAAGTACAGTATCGCTGGCATAAACGCCGCCGCAATAATTGTGAGATATGGGATCTGCGTGTATGAAGCCATCACAAACACACCGGCTCCCATAATTGGTGGGATCAACTGGCCACCAGTTGAGGCTCCAGCTTCAACAGCAGCGGCAAATTTTGCCGGAAATCCGGCTTTCTTCATTAAAGGGATTGTGATCACACCAGTTGCAGCTGTATTGGCAATCGCAGATCCAGACACTGACCCCATCATGCCTGAACTCACCACAGCAACCAAACCTTGGCCACCAACCATGCGCCCAACAAGTGCGTTAGATAGACGAATAATAAAATCACCGGTTCCCGCTTGAACTAAAAAGCTACCGAACAGGATGAACATAAATACGAATGTCCAAGAGATCTTGGCAATAGGCCCAAAGAGCCCGTCATCAAAATAATTTCGAAACAGTATTGTTTCAGCGCTGAGTCCTGCAAAATGAAAAATACCGTCAATATATTGCCCAAGAAACAATACATAGCTCATCGCCAGCATGATCATAACGGGAATAAACCATCCCATACTTCGACGAACTAACTCTAGCGCCACTAACGTAGCGGTAATCGATGCTAGCCAGTCAGCTGTTGCAAATTCATAGTTACGTGCTGCCAATGCGTCACTATAGAGCACGAGATAGCCACAACTGAGTACTAAGCTTACACATAGCCCAACATCAATCACATGAGCAACCCATGTCCATCTGCCACTATTAAGCGGCACAGTCAGTAATAAAAAGCTCCCAAACAACATAAAGTGAATGGCTGAAATATAATTGTCTGGCCAGGTAGCAACTAAATTAAAATAAAGATGTAAGAGGCTTGTGATTACCGCCAAATAGAAAGCTAGCCTTGCTTTGTTACTCTGGGGCTTTGTTGGTACTACTAAACTATCCGGCTCATTTTTGATACTACTCATTGGTACATACTGTCTCACTTTGCTTAACGACCAGCACTACTGCAGGTGGGCAGGTATCTCGATACCTATTTCTCGATAATATTTTAGTGCCCCTGGGTGTAATTTAGCAGGGAGTCCTATTAACGCTTTTTCAATTGCCATTGCCTTGGTTGCTTTATGGATAGTCTGTAAAAAAACCAAGTTTTCATAAATCGTCTTAGTAAGAAGGTAAACATCTTCTTCGTTCATGTCTTTGTGAACAGCAAGGAAATTAGGCTGGGCAATCGTTTTGATGGCTTGGGTTTGACCTGGATAGGTGTTCGCTGGAATTTCGAAACGAGACCACAGTTCAGTCCCACCATTTACTTTTTGTAGCTGCTCATCCGTAAAATCAAGCACAGTTATCCCTTGAGCATCAGCAGCGTAAGCACTTGTGATAGCACTAACTGGCACGCCTGCGGGAATATTCATCCCTGCAATTTGACCGTTTTGTAACGCATTAGCAGAGCCTGCATAGCCTTTATGAACCAAAGTGAATTTCTCACTATCAATACTTAGTGCAGCCATAATGTGCTTGCCCGATCCTTCCGTGCCTGAATTACGTTTACCAATACCAAACCCTTGCGAGTAAAGATTTTTTAAGTCTGACACATTACCCGTTTTGGCATACTTTTTATCAATTACAAAGTGCTCAACATTCTGCCAAAGCATAGTTACCGAACGCAGATAGTCTTGCTTTCCTGCCGTGGACATCGCCCCTTCGCCTTGCGTTGCCCAAGCGCCATAAAGTCCTTGTAAGATAGCCAGTTCCGCCTCTTTATTTCGCATTAGTTTTAGATTATCACCCGAACCTGCTGAGGTTATAGCAGATACACTCATACCATACTGTGGCGTGATTTTAAGTTTGGCTAATGTCGCAATTGCAACCCCCACAGGATAAAACGTTCCCCCTGATGATGCTGTTGCAAGAATATAAGATCTCTCCTTATCGACTTTGGCATAACTGGTAAAAGTACATAGGGAAATTGCAGTACTGAGCACAGCAACAATCACTCGGGTTGATAGAGCTAACATGATTTCACTTCCTAATCTTATTTTTTTATACAGGCTTATTTTGCACATCTTTACGAATTTAACCAAATTTTTACGTCAATGGAGGCAAAGTATTAAAGCTAATTGGTATAACGTATAGAATAGGCTAATTGAGTGGTTAGAATGTGGATTTTAGTTCATCAAAAAGATATATCGGGAGATTGTTGTGCGGTTCTTATGGATAATGGGGATATGTGTTGATTATGACAATCCATATATTGTAAGCGGGCCACTCTCATGCCTATATACGTATTACCTTTGATTTTCTATAGGCATTAAAAAAGGCCGCTTTCGCGACCTTTTTTACAGTGTATTGCTACAACCTAAAGCTTATGCTTCGATT
>NZ_JABWPQ010000022.1:0-104305 GCF_013366255.1 Pseudoalteromonas sp. McH1-7
TGCCGTTAAAAAAACTAACAACAGAATCTCTCTACTAGAAACTAAGTATAAAGATCAAAGTAAAGGCTTATAACAAGTAGCTCAAAGTGGACGCAAAACAGTTGGCTTTCGCTCCTTCGTCGCTAATTTTAGCCAAGCATTTATGCGCCCATTAGTAAGGCGTTAGTATTCAATGGAGATTGACATTAAATTTCACCAATATATTCCCAGAATAGAAAATTTAAATGAGCAAGAAAGGTGTGACTTTTACCGTTGGTTGGCTCACTCTTTGACAGTTTCTATAAGGGTTACAATTTGTGATAAGACTCTGCCACAGAATGAAATTCTGAATCGCGTGAAGTGGCTTAATGAAATTGAGCATAGGGCTATCACCAAAACTTATGTAAGACCATTCGATATAGAAGATACATTAGACTTCTTTGACATGATCAGCGATTACATAGATAAAAATAATAATATCAGCTCTCAACTTCATCATTGTTTTACAAAATCTTTGAACCAGTTGAACAAATGAATACTAACAAGTTAATTAAACAGAGGACACAAAACAGCAGGCTTGCGCTCCTTCGTCGCTAATTTTAGCCTGCTATTTTGTGCCGTTTACGGCAAGCGTTATGTTTCAAGGAAAATTTGTGGATAATTCTAGAAAAGTGAAATCATTAAAGTCTATTGAGTTTGCAATTGAACATCCCCAAGAGCATGAATCCAAACTAATTAAAAAGAGTCGGCTTTTAGCTGTCGTTGCATGGATTGGATTCTTTGTTAGTTTTCTTTTGTATTTTCAAGAATTACGTGGTTTGTATTTACCTGCATTAGCATCATTTTCTGGAATCCTATATGGCTTGTCTATGTACCTTGATTTAACCATAAAACAGTGGCCCGTGGTCGCAAAGCACGTTGATATTGACTCGGTTAAGAAAGAAATCAGTGAGACTGAAACATAACAAGTTAATCAAACAATGGGCGTAAAACAGTAGGCTTGCGCTCCTTCGTCGCTAATTTTAGCCTACTATTTTTCGCCGTTTATTAAGGCGTTGGTATGACTTCCACTGTCAAGTTAAACACACTGATCCTTGCTTAACTTTAAGCCATAATTTCTAAACTCGAATTAGAGAGAGTTAATGTATAGGGTGAAGCAAGTAATTTCGTCGGTTTTCTTGCTGGTATTCGTTGGTTACTCATTTTCATGAGCAGAGCAGACCTTACTTAACTCGACCTATGCCGATTATCGGTGGCACCTGTTTTCAGTCTATGTTCGTGGTTCAATGCTGTGTTAGCAGCATTGCCATCCTAACGCCGTCGGTGGTTGTGCCACACCCGATGCTTGACCCAATACATTAACTCTAATTCGTTCATTTTAAGCTGGTACTCTTGATAATCTTAACTTAGGATTTATCGGCGAGAGTACAATCTGTTTTGCGATTGCCCAGATATAAGCGATCATTTCACGGGCAATGGCGGTGACAACGAGGTTGTAATGCTTGCCTTTATTTATGAGCTTTTTATAACGTTTACAGAGCCTTAATTGTGCTTTCCATGCGATATCAACAATCTACTTTGGTAAACCCTCTTGTCGTTTTTGTAACTCGGTCGATATGTTGGCTGCATGACGGTAACTGTGAGCACCTTCGACTAATAAGCGCCTTGCACGACCATTGCCACATTTAGTAATTGCGCCAATATGCCTTTTACCACCACTCGAGTGTTCACTCGGAACGAGCCCAAGATAACTCATGAGTTTTCGCGGATGGTCGAAGCGGGTTAAATCACCAAGCTCAGCGACAATACCAGCGGCCACGAGTAAGCGAACGCCGCGCATAGCTTGGATTGATTTAACTACAGGGTAGTAACGCCATTGATAAACATGATGAGAGAGCTCATTGTCAAGTCGCTCCAATCGTGCAGTTCGCTCGTTTATAGTTTGAATAAACTCTTGTAAAACGATTTGTTGTGCAGGATGTGGCAATACTAGTTCTGTGAGCCAACGTAAGTGTTTGAGAGACCAGTTTGCCGTGCCTGCATAGTTGATATTGTTTCGAAGAAGCAGTGCTTTTAGCTAGTACTTTGCATCTTTTAAATCTTTCATCGCAACTTCTCGAGCACGAGATAAATTACGAATAGCTTCATCTTCCGGCTCAGGTACATAAATAGGGGTTAAGTCTTCAGACTTAAGTAATTTAGCCAGTTTAAGTGCATCACGTTTGTCAGTTTTTATACGCTCGCCAGGTTTTTTAGGAACAAGCGATGGGGCAACTACGTAACAGCAATGTCCAAGAGAAGTAATTAAGCGGTAAATCCAGTAACCACAGGGACCAGCTTTATAAACGAAATGGAGCGTAGTGTTAGGGTATTTAGATTCAAATTGCCTGATAAGCTTTTTAATGGTGACTTTAGCTGAAGAAATACGACCGAAATGAATGGGTTGTGCGCCTCGGTTGTCTTCAATATAAGCAACTTCAATGAACTCTTTATGAGTATCTAAGCCAATGAAAAGTATGTTATGTTTAGTCATGCTAGCCTCTGCTATTTAGTTATTTGACAAACTAATTATGGCTCTGGCTTTAAGCTAACCCACGAAAATGCGGAGGCTAGCACCGTGTGGGAGTCATTATGTCTATATGCCTAAGGGAATTTATCATCAGCAAACTTCTTGAGAAGAAATTAATTCCGTTTGTCGGATTTCTACTTTTATTTGGTTTTAGTTGGTTTTTATTATCTGGTAAGGCACTTTATGCATTAAGTTTTGGTGGCGTGTTTGTATTGTTTTGTGCCGAACATGTTTTCAATTTTATTAATCGAACAAAAGTACGTGGCATTCGAAAGTTATCAGGCACAATAGTCCAAAGGCCTATATCTTTCTTGCTACCACTTTTTATTTTACTTTGTTTGTTTTGTACATTTGGCATATAACAAGTTAATTAAACCGTGGACGTAAAACAGCAGGCTTGCGTTCATTCTTCGCTTAGTTTAGCCTGCTATTTTTCGCCGTTTATTAAGGCGTTAGCTGTTTTATGAATAAAGCACTGTATTTGAGTATTGTTTTCTTACTACCAATCATATTTTATCCGATTGGGCTAAGTCACTTTCAAGATATTTGGATTTGGTATTACGTCCCATTTGGGGCTGTTTATGCGACTTATATTTGGTTTAAGCCCACAGGGAACATTACAAATTATATTGTGGCAACACCGCTAGTGTTTTTATTGGTTTTGTTTATAGGTGTTTTTGTCCCTTATGGTTTTAATAGTGGTATTGGTGCTGCTTTTGAATTCTTACCTGTAATGCTTATTGTTACTATACCAATAGGTTTTATAACTGGTTTACTATATGTGGTCTTAGCTTTGTTAATTTTAAAAGGCTTCGTTAAATTTGGTTATGGCTTCCAAAACAGCTAACAAACGCATCAACTAATAAAGCTTGGCTTGGTTCGTGCCTCACCAATTATAGCCAAGCTTTATTAGCCCGTTAGCTTTCAGGAGAACAAATTGAAGTGTGGATGTTGTGGTAAATATATAGGGGATATTTCTTTTGATAAAAGCTACAAAATGCCAGACGAAGCTTGGGCATTACCTGAAGCTGAAAAGAATAACCGCACGCAAATAGATTCTGATTTATGCAGACTTGATGAGCGCTATCTCCTTAGGGGCGTTGCTTATATTCCAGTTATAGATTCTGAAAAAAGTTATGGCTGGGGTGTTTGGGTGGAAGTTTCAGAACAAAACTTTTTTGAGTATGTAGATAATTATGAGAATGACAATAGCTCTAGACCTTCATTTCTCGGAGTGGTTGCTAATAAAATACCTAGTTATGAAAATACGTTAAGTCTAACTGTTCAAGTTCAGCTAGGAAACGAAACTCAGAGACCTACGTTTACTTTTATCGATAAAGAGCACTTGCTAACCCAAGAGCAAGTTAATGGTGTAAGTATTGAAAAGGTTCATAGTTTCAGTAATTGAAAGTTAACAAATTAATTAAACAGTGGACGCAAAACAGCAGGCTTGCGCTCATTCTTTGCTTAGTTTAGTCTGCTATTTTCAGCCGTTTATTAAGGCGTTAGCTATTTTTCTAGTTCAAAGGAAATTTTATGCATAGAAGCATCCATAAAGTATTATCAATTTTGATTGTTTTAGGTATCTGGCTGAGCCCAAGATTTTTAGGTATATATTCTACAACAAATAGTTTAGGTGAGTTCATTATATACAACATACTGATACCCGCCTTTGTCAGCGTTATCGGGCTATATTGTTTTTTAAAGTTTGTCCCTGTTAGATGTACCGTAAAAAACTGTAATGGTAAGGGATACTTGGAATCAGATACCGAAATTGTTGATAACATTTTAACACGTATTATTTTTGTAAAAGGTCACCGTTGCGAAAAGTGCGACACCCTGATTGACACGCATCCACTTCATTGAGATATAAAATATAAATAGCTAACAAACGCTTTAACCAAAGACGCAAAGTAGCAGGCTTGCGCTCCTTCGTCGCTAATTTTAGCCTGCTACTTTGCGCTGTTTATTAAGGCGTTAGCAATCATTATGAATAGTCTCATTACGCATAAAATTAGATTTCCTTTAGATGACCATCCTTCTGGATATGGTGGTGAATCATTATGGGCAGATAAAATCTCCGAAAATACATATCAGCTTAAAAATATACCCATTTTTGCTTATGGTGTTAACTTTGATGATGTAGTACTTGTCAAAGAAGATGAGGAGGGAGTTTTACAAGTGATAGAAAAAGTGGAATCTAGCAATCATCACACGATTAGAGTTTTCTTTGTAGACGAGCAGTCAGGGGATAGTAACTTTTCTAGACTTAAACAATTTAAGGGAGAAGGTATAGGCTCTGAAAAATGGAATGATGATTTATATGCATTAAATGTCACGCCGACTCGTGATTATGAAGAATTCATTGAGGTTTTAAACCATCAACAAGATTTAGGTGTTATCGAATACGAACTAGCTGGTGAATGGTCTGGTGGCTTTGATGGTTCGGAGTAAATAATTGCTAACAAGTAGCTCAAAGTGGACGCAAAACAGTTGGCTTTCGCTCATTCTTCGCTAATTTTAGCCAACAATTTTGCGCCGGATAAACGAGGCGTTATATTTTTATCTAAGATATTTTTGTATTGCATTTTACTAATTTTTAATTGTTCAAGCTTGTCGAGTTTAATAAGTTTTTATTGTGTTTTCAAAGGTTTTTTAAGCCGTTGAAATGGTATGTTTTTATTTTTACGTTGTTATATATAAGGTGTTTAAATGCTTGGGATGAAATTTTTATTCGTAATATTTATTTCTTTTTCTGTGAGCGCTCACTCTGGGGGTAATGATTTTCTTAGTATGATTGAGCGAGCGGAATCTGGGTCTACCATAGAGATAGAACCTGGAGATTATGATGTTTGTTCTACGGCGTATATTAAGAATAAAAATGACATTAAAATAATTGGTGTGGGTGAGGTTAAAATTAGAAAGTGTAACTCATTTAATGGTGAATACATATTGTCAGTCATTGATTCAGATAATGTATCAATTGATGGTGTTTCATTTTATGGTTTGACAGATGCTAAATATATTAATGAAAACACTACCAATATTGTCTGGGGAGAGCAGGGTGTGTTATTCTCTGGTACGTCGGGTTCGTCAGTTGAAAATAGTAATTTCTATAATTTTGGTGATGCGGCATTACGTATAACCTCATCCAGGAGTCATTATTCTGGAGAGCAAATTAATTCTAAAAATTTTCGTGCTGAAGGTAATGTTTTCTATAATGTAACTCAAGTTACAACTACACATCCATGGAGTAAGGATTTTGGAGGAACGAGGGATATAATCTTTAAAAATAACTTATTCTATGAAATGAAAGGAGGGTTGAAACTATCATCACGTAAAGGTGTATCTAATGCATTAGTAGAAGGTAATATATTTAATTTCATACATGGTTCTGCAATGGAGATTAATTATTATTCTAACGTTGTTATCAAGGATAATTCCTTTTCAAACGTTAATAAATTTATTCTCAATGTATTCCCAAACTCGATCAGTAATGTTAATGAAGCAATAGACTGGAATGGGTTGTCTTTTATAAAAAATACAGCATTCAAATCAAGAGGAGGCATCCGTATTGTTTCAGATATTGCGGGGGAGTTAATTTCTGGAAAGCATGTTTCAAATGTAATTATTAGTGCTAATAAGTTTGTTGATGTTGATATGAGTTTATATGGCGTATCTAATAGACATATTATTAATTTTTTAGAGAATGAAAAAAAGTTCATATATTCTGTGGTTAAGATGAATTCGTATAATACATCTGGTGATGTGTCACTATTGAATGTTGAACACTCTACAAATGTACAATCTTTGGATAATGTTGAACTAAAGCTTTAATAAGTTATATGGTGTTAACTCGTCTGTTTTATTCATTTTCCAACACAGGCTCCATATTTGACGGAGAGTCTGGAAATTTTGCGGTATATTAGACAATATCAAAAATAAAGATGTCCTAGTAATCACTGATAATGGGCAAATAACATGAGCTAAAAATGGTACTTCATTAACTGAAAGCTCCAAACCGAAAGAAAATACTAAGTCTGAGTATGTGGGAGGAAGCAGCGGTCATTGGATACAAGAAAATATTGATAGTGGAAAATTAATAATTCTAGAAGGCGGCTCTATTTGAGAAATAGAGCCTTTAGAGCAAATTGATGCAATGCTATGGCTTCCTATTTCAGAAATCACAGTTGCAACATCCGATAGGGGGTCTCCTGGATACGACTACTTACTTATCAATACTGATGATAATGAAAAAGCTCACGCCAAGTATTTAGGTAGCAAGTAAGACTAAATAAGTTAATTAAGTATGGGACTGCTAACGCTTGGCTCAGTTCCACTACACAAGTTTATCCAAGCATTATCAGCTCCTTATTGGGGCGTTAGAAATAAAATGGAGTATCTGCAATGAAGAAAGTCTTAGTGGTCTTTTTCACTTTATTAATTTTCGGATGTAACACTACACCTAAAGAATCTATTTCGACGGATAGCTTTAACTTAACGTCAAATGATCCTGAATACGGCTACACAGAGAAAAAGCCAATAGAATTGGGCAGTTTTTTACGTGGTACTAAAAATGCGAGTGCACACATAGAATATTTTGAAGGGCTAATAGGTCCGAACGGTGAAAAAGTTAAAGTGACACGGCTTGGGAGTTGCTGTGCATTTGAAGATAAATCCATGCCTTTTGGCGGTGGTTTATTAGATCGCTACCAACTGACATACGAAGGTCAAGAAAAGCCAGCTATTATTTACGTCAATTTATACAAATTTAATAAACCTTTAGCGCCTAAAGGTTTTTCATTGCTGTAAATTATTTCTAACAAGGCAGTTATATAACTCGGAGTTACATTGAGTTAAGATTTAAATTATAAATTTCGAATTTGATTACCTTCATGTGCCTATATGGCTGCACCTATGGTTCTTGGTTCATTTTTAATGCATTTACTATTAGTTACTAAAAATGCCGCTGAAGCTAATGTTTTAACGCTTCTCAACATTAAAGGTGTTACGGTTTGATTTACAAAAACAATACAGACATCCACTGTTATCTATTCACCATAGTTACGGCAGTTTCGACTTCGAATTGCAAAAAAGTGTTCGCCACCCATATCAAAAATGCTCCTAAAATAAGCTAATTATTGGCGTTTACGTATTTCTCGACGCCAAAATCAGCGTATCGCACACGGCATGGGGGAGACTGCGTTTCGCGCAGCTTGCGGGGTTATCGCGAAAAGTTTTATTTCGTTAGACCAACAAGCGTTCACAATTGGCTAGATTTGTGCGCCGTCGTTTTTTAAGTGTTTCACAGTAAGCGGTGAGTACTTGCTCTCGACCAACAGCACCATGGAAAATACGAGAAAATTGGGTTGTGAGTTTCATCCAATTATCAGGTTCGATATTGAGTCGAGACAAAATTGGTTGAGACTCTAAGATAGCGCCTTTTTTATCGGTGCGAATACATTTACCCGTAAGCTCTACTAATGCTAAGTAAGACTTGAGTTCAAAAGGCAGCCCTTTTGGCATGTGCTTCCGGGGGCTTCCCGCAAATCGCAATAGGCTGTTTGGTTGTTTCCCCTGCCTAGCATGGTCGATGCGCTTTTTGATACTGGTAAAATCAGAGGTCTCAGGGGTTGGGGCTAATTTGGCTCGAATGGGGGTTAAGTCGACTTATGCCATACAAGCAGCTAATGCAGCTTCGCCTAGCAAGGGTTGAGATTTGAATCTGCCTTCCCAAAATCGGCCTGTACATTCATCCTCTTTATTTGCTCTGCGGGCAATATGCTCGTTGAGTATCCGCATAAACCAACTAATATCTGTCAATCTTTGTCTGTACTTGGCAATATATTCACTGAACATCAACTGCTCTGACTCGCTTAGAGGCTCCTCCTCAATAAACTTCCACGTTACCCAGTTACCTTTAAACAGCTTGTGCCAGCGTATCACAATGGCTTTGTCAGATAAGCGCTTTGCCTTTTTATCATCAACATGCAATACAATGTGAGTGTGATTGCTCATCACCGCATACGCACAGACGTCGATACAAAAGACGGCAGACAATATCAGGAGCTTTTCTTCAACCCAATCACGGCGCCTTGAGTACAGAGTTAGAGCGTAGACGACTTTTAAAAAAGGCACAAATTAACAGTGGGTGTCTTTGGTTTCTTGCGATTCCCAAGTTCTAGGCGTTTTACAAACGCTATCCAAAGCATGAGTTTTGGTTAAACCTAAAGAATAACGACGCACGCTCATTCGAAACTCTATATGAGTATCTATATGGAAAAAATGTGGCCTTATTGTGATGACCTTTATAAACGATATGAAGTGGTTTAGTAACAAGGGGACGTCTTCACGGTTAGCGGATATTAATAATGTAAGCGTTGTCGGTTAGGCTTTTTTACGCTGGATGCGAAGCATAACTCCTGAGTGATTTAGGAGCACCGTTCTTTTAACACAGCCTTCGGTGACAATGTACTTTTAGGCCTACCCAAAACGCCTAGGATCAAGGTTGCAGAACTGTGAATCGGCTGCCTTTCTTTGGTATTGACATCGTTCGATTACCCAACTCTGCTATGACGTTGTCACATCAGGTATTGGTCTTACCACTAGAAATCTTAGTTTTTACGTGCAACCCATACTGTCAAAAACCATCAAAGCATTAACTAATAAACCCGGCTCACAAGCTTTAGCCAAGCTCTACTAGCCAATTGAACGAAATTTTTAAACGTCTGGTAGTTAACACTCAATTATTGCCTCTTCGAAGTTTTAACAGCCATGAAGACTTATTTTTTTCAGCGTCATAAAACACTGCCATGGTGAAAAAAAACATCAGTAACAGTATTACATGAGCTGCTAAGCTAATTCCAAAATATATTATACTTCCAAAATAGATAGCAAAAGAAAAGCTCCACATACCCGCTAATATTGTCATTATGTAGAATCTACTGACAGGGTCAGGAATATGCCTGAGAGGGTTTTTCTTTGAATCAAAAAAATATGTGTAGCACTCATATAATCTCAGTGTAAACATCTTCATAATATGCTCACCTTATCAACCATTTTTTCATGATCCAATACGGTTGAATTATCAATTTAGATCTTAAATTTTCACAAATTTAGCCATTATGATTTTAATGTTCATGTAACAAGCTGTTAAATAAGGACGAAATACAGTTGGCTTTTGTTCCTTCGTCGCTTATTCTAGCCAAAATTTTTTGCTTGTTATTTAGGCGTTACACCTTAAAAGGAATTACTATGTTAAAAGTAGCTACTTTAGTATTATCATTATTTGCATTCAATGCGTATGCTGATTTTTCAGCTATTGTAATCGCATACGATACAGGCGATGTTCCAGTAAACGGCTCCATTGATATTGAAGCCGAATACATAGCGATGTCTGTGACCCTGTCAAGCGATGCGAAGTATCCTTCTGAGAGAGCAAAACTTATTAAAAGCCTGCAGAACTCTATACGCTCAGCGGCATCAAAATCTGAAGGAATAGATTTTCAACAAGGTGTTATTTCGCTTTCGCCTCAAGAAAAATCATCTTTCTCTATATCTAAATCCTATGGTAGGAGTGCAGGCTCTAGCTTTTATATACTTTCTAAGTTACGCAAAGGAAAGGATGTCTACTCAGCCACTCAAGATATATACTCCTTCATAAATCGTATCAAAAGGCCTGAAGACACTAGCTTAAGGCTGGGCAATACTTCACTGGCCATAAGCTCGCCTAGTGAATATAGGGCATCTTTACTTGAAAAAATAAAATTAGAGATTAACACAACAAAGGAAGCCTTAGGAACAGGCTATAAGGTATCTATATCAGGCCTTGAGAACCCTGTGATCGTAAGGCAAAAGGATGATAAGCAGGTAACTCTTTTTATTGACTATCAAGTCCAGTTTAGTGAATAGATATAATAAGTCGATTAACTTCGCGCTTTCGGTGCCGGACGCAAAAAGCTGCGCTGGTTAGTGAGGCGCTATACCTAAGGGAGAATGTTGTAAATGGATGATCCAATAGATAAGTTTAATACCTTATGGGAGCAGGCGCTTTTGGATACGCCGCTCAAGCAAAAAAGTGCAGTCTGCGTTTCAACAATAAATGAAGACGGATTTCCTGAAAGTCGTTTTGTCGATTTAAAATCGGTAAGTAAATGTGGCTTGGTATTTTGCACATATCTTGATTCAAATAAAGGAAACGATATTCGCAGGGATCCAAAAGTTTCTTTAGCTTTATGGTGGGATCATATTGGCATTCAAATACGAGCCGTTGGCGTTGCGCAACAAATATCTGAAGAAGAAGCAATTAAATATTGGCAAACGCGTTCAAGGGATGCTCAATTGACCACAATGTGTTTTAACCAGAGTAAACCTCTATCTTCAGAATTAGAATTAATATCAAAATTTGATGATATAAAAGAACAAATGGCAGGTAACATCGTACCAAAACCAAAAAATTGGGGTGGTTACATAATAAAGCCTTTATCAATTGAGTTTTTGACATTTAAAGAAAACCGCTTACATCTGCGTGAGCTATACAAAAATGCGGATGGGCAATGGAGCAAGATGCTATTGCAACCTTAAATTCAAAAGGTATAACCAAGACTCAAAGCCGAACAGGTAACCGTTGGCTTGGTTTCACTTCGTTTCATAAAATAGCTAACCCACCGCTAAAGGCAGGGTTAGCTATTGAACGTAGTTAACATGCTGAAGTATATAATGAAAAGCAAGGGTGGGCTATTTCCTGGCGCTGGAACCTCTTTACGTACACTTGTTTTTCACTGCTTTTTAAACGCAAATTTTCAGCCAAACCAAGTACTATAGAGTCAGCAGGTGGATTCTAAGGAAGTTGATGGTTTGTAGAATGTTTCATCTAATGAACTGACCAAAGTGGAAAAAACGGTTTCGGACGATTCAAGTGTCAATGAACGAAGGGAGGAATGACTCGCAATTTACTATTCCTCAGTTACCTCAATTAATGAAGCTCCACAAAGTTTTTGCATCAACACTGACATTCACTATTATTTGCTGACCATGGCTAGGCTAGCTATTTATGCACAAATTTGACTTGTAGTAAGAAGTAACTTCAGACTAGAGCGATATTATGCTTTTGCTCATAGGTATGTTAGGCGATTAACTAACTTCTTTATAACGAGTTCAGATTAAAATAGAAATAGATCGGGTACAATGGAGTAAAAGAAGGAATCATGATGAAGTATCCTAAACCGTTAAAAGTGGGCAGTAAAATTGCGATTACGGCATTCTCTGCAGGTGTCCCTGCCTCTATGCACGCGAGATTAGACAATGCTTTGGGTTATCTAACGCAACAAGGTTTCGATCTCGTGGTTGGTGAATGCCTGCGAGATAACCACAACTATGTAAGCGCTGATGCCAAAACCCGTGTTAGTGAACTTATGGGATACTTACTCGATGACACAATAGACGCGATTATGCCGCCATGGGGCGGGGCAATTGCGATGGATGTTTTGAGCCAACTTGATTGGGAGCAGTTAGCACAAGCTAGGCCAAAGTGGATCATCGGTTTCTCTGACGTCAGCACTTTGCTTAGTGCCGTAACTTGCAAACTAGGTTGGGCAAGTGTTCATGGGACTAACCTTATGCAGTTAAATGGCCACCAGCAAGACCCGCTGACGGTAGGGCTTTTTGACCATTTGAGGTGCACGCCTAATAACTCCTTCACACAGTTTCCCTCTACTCACCATGAGGCTGAGCCACTCAATTTTGTTGACTTTCCCGATGCTGGATTTAACTTGTCTACCACGACTCAGTGGCGTACTTTAGCGAACCGCGAAGGCAGCAAGCGGTTTGCTGGTAGATTATTAGGGGGTTGTTTAGATATTCACATGTTATTGGCAGGCACTGAATATTTTGATTTGGACACTTTTTTACAGGAACATCCCAACGAATCAATAATTTTATACTTTGAAAACGGCGAAATGCCGCCTGCTGCTTACTATCGTGCGCTACAAAGTATTAAACTACGGGGCTGGTTTTCGAAAGTTGCAGGGGTCTTAATTGGTCGTAACCCCGAGCCGCTAGCAAAAGATAGCGACTGGACGCACGTAGATGCCTTGCAATATGTATTTGCTGATTGTGACTTCCCCGTGCTATATGATGTCGATATCGGCCATCAAGCACCGAATTTAACGCTTATTAACGGCGTATATGCTGAAGTGATATGTAACGACGCTTTTTCAATTACACAGACATTAATATGAACCTAGAATATAAAATTGGCTTGGTAGATGACCTCCTTGCGATAGAGAACCAAATTCCTGAATTTGCAACGCCAAGAAAGCGTGAGGAAGTCGTAGATAAGCTGCGAGATAAACAACATTTATTGCTGGTGGCGTATGACCAAGGTAAGCCTGTAGGGTATAAGTTAGGTCACGAACTACCAAACAATGAGTTTTATAGCTGGTTAGGCGCGGTTGTTCCTGAATATCGTGGTAATGGTATTGCGAAACAGCTATTGGTGATGCAAGAGGCTTGGTGTAAGGCACAAGGCTATAGCGCCATCAGAGTAAAGTCGAGAAACCTTTTTAAAAACATGCTATTGATGCTAATAAGTCGTGACTACCAAGTTGTAAAATGTGAACAGATCAATGGCGTATCAGATAGCAAAATTCACTTCTATAAACAATTATAAAAAGCCCAGTATTTGATACTCGGCTATGTTGTCATCAGATGAGCTGGTGGCGCTTCGCCGCCATATTCCTGCTAATATTGAGCCACTGATATTATGCCAAATTGAAAATAGGGTACCAGCCACAGCCGCCGCAGGAGTAAAGAATTTCATGGCAAGTGCGACGGCAAGCCCTGAGTTTTGCATCCCCACTTCAAAAGCCATTGTACGGCATACTTTTTCTTCAAAACCGAGTCTTTTTGGAATGAAATAACCCAAAAGTAATCCTGTGATATTGTGTAAGCTCACAGCGACCAGCACAACGAGTCCGATGCTTTCAAGCTTAGGTTGATTAAGAGAAACAATCACTGCAATAATAAAAATGATGGAGAGCATGGACAGTAAAGGTAAAATTGGGGTTGTATTGATCACAGAATGCGCCAATGGCTTTGCGAATAAAGTATTGAAGGCAACGCCAACAGCCACTGGAACTAGCACAATTTTTAGCAGGCTCATGAACATATCAGAAAATTGAATATCAACCACTTGGCCTATCATTACCGTAGTGAGTAATGGTGTTAAAAGCACGCCGAGTAACGTACTCGTTGCTGTCATAGAAATCGATAACGCGACATCTCCTTTGGCGAGATAACACAAAACATTACTTGCCGTACCGCCAGCAACTGTGCCCACTAAAATCATACCAATTAATAAGTCGGTTTCTAAGCTCATTGTGGTTGCAATAAAGTAGGCAACACTCGGCATCACTGTAAATTGTAGGCAGACCGCCACGATAATCGCTTTTTTGTTATCGAGAACACGCAAAAAATCTTTTGCGGTAAGGGTCAACCCCATAGTGAGCATAATAAACATAAGTAGAGGAATAATTGTACTTTTAAATGGGATCAAGAAGGCAGGGTAAAGGTATGCAATCATTGCTGCTGCGATAGCCCAAAGTGGAAATAACTGTAAGATTTTTTCATGATGTTTTGATTTGAGTGGGTAACCATGTATTGATACCCCGATACTAACGAACTTTTTAAAAAATACCTATGGCGTGAAGAGTTTGTAAGTTATTTATCCAAGCCTCAGGTTAATTAAATAACATAGATGGTTACACTTTAGGTCATATTCTCATTGAGATTGTTACTTGGCGCTGTGTATAGTTGTGAAAGTTACGTCAAGGTCCATGGAATATAAAAATGAAAACAATTTCTTCTAGCTTTAAAAAACTACTATTACTGGTTGCATTGATTTTAGTTGCGGGATTCTATGGGTATTCAAAATATCAATTTGCACTAACTGTAAGTAACGATGTAAAGCAGCTACAACCATACGGCTCAGAGCAGTTAGAGTTAATAGATGTCTCTGAGTCGGCAAAGCGTTTTACTGTGCGTATTGCCGTTAGCGGGCTGGAGCCTAAATTTGCGGAGTCGGCAGAATTACAGTCATATTACAGTAACATAGCACGCAACTATGTTTGCCAAAGTGATTATTTTGAGCCCAAATTTGAAGAAGGACACCAAATTAGCATTGAGTTTAGCAAAGCCGATTCTGCTCAAACCGTTTATGAAAGAGCCTCAGTGATAAAAAGTGACTGTAGTGTAAGCCGCAGTTAACGTATCTCAAAATTAACCTGAACTGGCTCGTTTGCTATGCACTAGCGCAGCAAATATAATTAGACTCCCGATCCCAAGTCGAATGAGATCGGCTTCTTTGTTCCAGATAAGTAAGTTGACTAAAATTCCCGCAGGGATAAGGGCGTTATTCATCACAGCTAACTCGCCGACAGATACGCGGGTTAATCCCACATTCCACACAAAATATCCTATACCCGAAGCAATGAGGCCTAAGTAAATCAAAATCCCCCACTGTTGGCCAGTAGTGGGTAGCTGTTGTAAATTACCAAATAAAACAAGGCCAAGAGCTAAGACACAAGATGCACCGATGAAGAAAAAGCCGAAACTTTGGCGATGAATTAGCGAGTGTTGTGCACTCAAGCGCTTATAACTGACTTGTCCTATAGCAAAACAAAGGTTTGCACCTTGTACCAATAATAAACCAAAAAAATAGTCACTCGTTAGCTCTGTAAATCGAACAGTAATTGCACCGAACATTGCGATAAGCGCTGAAGTTAAAAAAGTACGATTAAACGACTTGTTGAGTAAATCATTAAGAAGTGTAATGTAAACGGGGGTCATCACAGTAAATAGCAGCACCTCTGGCACACTGAGATATAAAAATGAGTGATAATAAAAGCTATACATTAAGCCAATCTGTACAGCACCAATGGCCATCAATTTTAGCATTAGCGTTTTAGTAACTGATGTAGGCCGCAAAAATGGCAGAAAAACCAGTGCTGCTAACACCGTTCTTGATAAAGCGCTAAACCACGGGTCTACATTTCCTGCCAAATAGACACCGATAAGTGAAAAGGAAAAAGCCCAAAGTAAGGTGATAGTCCAAAGTAAAGTCATAGGTGTTATTTTTTAAGTATTGATATAAGAGTGTATCACGAGCTGGATCATACAATGAATGTTCGAAAAAAGCGATGATAACAATCATTATAATGTGATTTTAATTTACAATATTTCGCATAAAATAACTCCCGTATTCACAGATACATCCCTTCATTGTTTTACCCATGATGTGTTTGGCCGCCGCTGCGGCCTTTTTTCTTTCCAAATATGTTTGATGATAACCGCCTGAAAAATCTCACTAGCAAATGCGATATTGAACAATCGCGACAAGTTAAATTTTTGATTGTGTAAACACAACTAGAGTCAGTTTATTTTTGAAGTTGGTTTTGCTGCGGTTTAATTGGTATTTAGACAAATCAGAGCCTGCGTAACAGAGTCACTTTATGTGATTTAAAAAGTAAAGACTTAGGGCTCCTGCAAAGCGCCTTAAGCCATTCAGAAAAATGAAAATTAAACAGCAAAAGTCAACAGGCTTTAGAATAAAGTGTTACAAATTTTACGGTATGAATCTTATTTGCTTCGTGTACTATTTTATGTGAATAAAATATTTTTTGTTGTTATGCGTAATCTAATTTGTAATCTTTTTGTCATATTGCCTACATTGTTATTCGTTGCAGCTGTTTGGGGTGAACACGACAACGCTCAATATCGCCTTGATACGGTTAATTATTTTTTAGAGTCCGATCCACACAAAGCACATAAACTACATCAAGCTATTGAATTAGAGGATTTTACTCCAGCCCATACCGCTCATTTTCATCATTTAGGCGTATCGATAGCGTTATCACTTGGTCAGTTAGAGCAAGCGCAGCGCGCATTAGCTGTATTGTTTCAGAAACCGCAAAATACGTATTTCAGCGAGCACAGGTTTTCACTTACTTATGATGCCAGTGTATGGCTAAGAAAAGGTGGTTATATTCGCCAATCTGAGCACCTATTACTGTGCGCGCTAAAAAGTGCACGGTCCGCGAAAGAAAAAATTAAAACGCTGAATGCCCTCGCGGTGATTGCCTATAATTACGGCGATAACATCTCGGCAAAAGACTATTTTGTGCGCTCTTTGGCTATAGGCACTCGTATTAAAAATCAGCGCGCGATGGGGATTATCGAAAACAACCTCGGGGTATTGGCACTTAAAACAAGTCACTTTGAGGATGCGGTTAACTATTTTAAGTTAGCCTATGCTAGGCATCAGCTAGCAGGAAGAGAAAGTAGTGAACTAAATACCGGTCTTAACTTGCTGTTTGTATATATATTACGGGGTGAAAAAGAGATGTACGAGCGTGTGTCTCCTCGCGTGTTAGCGCTTGTGCAAAAGCACAAAAATGCCGCTCAATCAGCCTATTCACTGTGGATCGAGCGTTTTTATGACGTTATTTTCACGGCAGCTAAACTATCAAAAAGAGAAAAAGCCGAGTTAATAGCAGCATTTAACAACCTCAGTGAAGCTGGTCTAAAATCACTCTTAAAACAGCATATAGGTAGGATAGCAGGCATTAATCCTACAACCTTACCTATTGCGGTACCACAAAAAATGATGTTGGAAACAACGAATAATCATTGGTTAAATAGCGCACTGTCTTGCAATTTCTAGTCAGACCAAAGGTAATACTTCAAGACTCACCTAAACTATACGCTGTCACGCCGTGTTCAAATTTATGAGTTCCATAAAGCTTCTGGTCTTCCTAAATCAGCTCGGCACACGTGAAAAGGTATCAGAAAACATTTCCTCTAAAATTTTTAAACTACTGATTTTAAATTGTAAATTTAAGGCTTTGGCAAGAACCATAGAGCGACCTCACCGTTACTAAAAATCTGAGCTTGACACTGCACTTTTATCATATAATAATTTTGTTATATAATTAAATTGTTATGTGTTTATGAAGATACTTTTTTTATGTTCGGGAAATGCGACGCGCTCAATTATCGCCCAAGCAATCGCGAACTTTCATGGTGGCGCTGATGTACAAGCCTTTAGTGCTGGCACTAGACCGAGTGAGATAAAGCCCGAAGTGCTAGCGCTTTTGCAGCACAAAGGCATAAAAACTGACAGCCTCTATAGTAAGCATCTTGATACCTACCAGGGCGAGCACTTTGATGTTGTGGTTACCCTTTGTGATGAAGTGCGTGCCGAATGTGAACACCAATTACAAGGTCAACACATCTTGCCGTGGGAAATAGCCAGTCCCTCAGCTCGACATAGTGCAAATGCCCTTCAACAAACGCTATTCGAAATAAACGAACAAGTAACTGCATTACTGCATGAAAAAAAAGTAAAGCCAGATGAAATCTCACCTTTGCAATTTTATAAGTGCTTAGCGGATGACATTCGCTTGAAGACGCTTGCCATGCTGAACGTTGAGGGTGAGTTATGTGTTTGTGAGTTGATGATTGCGCTAGAGCAAGAAAGTCAACCTAAAGTATCAAGGCATTTATCACAACTGAAAAAAGCTGGAATATTGTGTGACCGGAAATACAAAAAATGGGTTTTTTACTCAATCAACCCAACGCTTCCAGAGTGGATGCAGGCTGTTATAAACACGACAGTTCTGCATCAACCTAACTATATTGCATTGGAATTAAAGCGACTGTCTTCAATGGGTGAACGCCCTAGTCAGGCTGCTGCATGTTGCGAATAATTTAGTATTAAATTTATTAACTTTCATAGTAGGAGTACGTATGACAATTAAAGTTGGAATTAATGGCTTTGGGCGTATGGGGCGCTTAGCGCTTCGAGCAAGTTTCGATTGGCCTGAGCTTGAGTTTGTACAAATCAACGATCCTGCGGGCAACGCCGAGACTCTTGCCCATTTATTGGAGTTTGACTCGGTACATGGCAAGTGGGAACACGCAGTTTCTCATCAAGATGACCATATCATAATAGCTGGTCATCAGTTATCAGTAACCCAAAATAAAGACATTGCTGATACTGACTGGTCACAATGCGATGTCGTTATAGAAGCCTCTGGTAAAATGAAAACCAAAGCTCTACTACAACAATATTTAGATCAGGGTGTTAAAAGGGTTGTCGTTACTGCACCAGTAAAAGAAGATGGGGTACTAAACATAGTGATGGGTGTGAACGACCATCTTTATGATGAAAAGCCACATGAAATCGTGACTGCAGCATCTTGTACTACAAACTGTTTAGCACCTGTTGTTAAAGTACTACAAGACAAAATAGGTATTAAGCATGGCTCAATGACTACGATCCATGACATTACCAACACCCAAACTATCTTAGATGCACCGCATAAAGATCTGCGCAGAGCAAGAGCATGTGGCATGAGCCTCATTCCAACTACGACTGGTTCCGCGACAGCGATTACACATATATTCCCTGAGCTAAAAGGGAAACTCAATGGTCATGCGGTACGTATCCCACTGGCAAATGCCTCATTAACCGATTGTGTTTTTGAGGTAAAACGCCCCACTTCTGTTGAGGAAATCAATCAGTGGATGAAAGAAGCTGCACAGACTCATCTTGAAGGGATCCTTGGATATGAGCCAAGGCCTTTAGTTTCTATTGATTATAAAACGGATCCACGCTCAAGTATTGTTGATGCGTTATCCACTATGGTTGTAAACGGTACACAGGTTAAGTTGTACGTGTGGTATGACAATGAATGGGGTTATGCAAATCGTACTGCCGAGTTGGTTTTAAAGGTTGGGCTTTCACTGGGTAAATAAATACGATGACGTTACGTTCCTTACCTCAAGATATTAGACAGTATTTGATAGTTACCGGCAATTACTGGACATTCACGCTCACCGACGGTGCTTTAAGAATGTTAGTGGTACTGCATTTTCATAAGCTAGGCTACAACCCGTTGGAAATTGCGATGCTGTTTTTGTTTTACGAGATTTTCGGCGTTATCACCAATCTGGTGGGGGGCTGGCTCGGCGCTCGGATCGGGTTGAACCGAACAATGAATATTGGTCTTGGTCTACAAATAATCGCTTTATTAATGTTGGTTGTACCGGCAAATTGGCTGAGTATTCCTTATGTTATGGCGGCGCAGGCGCTCTCTGGGGTAGCCAAAGATCTCAATAAAATGAGTGCTAAAAGTGCCATAAAGGCGATTGTAAAATCTGGTCAGGAAGGAACGTTATTTAAGTGGGTGGCAATACTTACAGGGTCTAAAAATGCGCTCAAGGGGGTTGGATTCTTTCTTGGTGGCGTACTGTTGACATTACTCGGCTTTACGGAGGCCATGTGGGTGATGGCTGCCGCTTTGATGGCGGTGTGGTTTTTGAGTATGATCTGTTTGAAAAGTGAACTGGGGAAATCTAAGCATAAGCCAAAATTTACTGAGGTATTCTCAAAAAGCCGAGCAATTAACCGCTTGTCGGCTGCACGCCTATTTTTGTTTGCTGCCAGAGATGTTTGGTTTGTTGTGGCATTACCTGTGTATCTGTCAAAGCAATTTGCATGGGATCATTGGTGGGTTGGTGGATTTATGGCGACGTGGGTGATCGGATATGGATTGGTTCAGTCTTTGACACCAAACTTGCTCAACCGTGATAGCTACGCCCATAACCCACAAGCAGTTGCTATTTGGGCGTTTTATTTGGCTATTTTACCTATGGCTATTGCGGTATCACTTTACACAGAACATTGGCCTAACATTACGCTTGTGGGAGGGCTATTACTTTTTGGTGTTGTGTTTGCGATTAACTCCTCAATACACAGCTATCTAATTGTTAGCCTTGCAGATAGTGATGGCGTATCACTAGATGTCGGCTTTTATTATATGGCCAATGCGATGGGAAGATTAATAGGGACAGTTTTATCCGGTTGGGTATTTTTGCACTACGGATTGGTTGCCTGCTTGGTGTTATCAAGCCTCTTTTTGATATTAGCAGGCTACACGTCAAAAAGGATCTAAATGTACTCGTTTTGTATATTTGTTGGCCTTTTAATGTATTTATGCTCTACTTGTACCTGGATTATTCATAGTAATTATTAAGGAAAATATAAGTGAATAAGAATATAGCTAGAGCAATATTTACGTCAATTTGTCTTCTTGGCTTGGCGTATGTATCCGATGCTGAGTCTGCGACGAGAAAAATGTATGACTCAGAATTATGTTACACATGTGATACAGGAAATGCCCTGAGTTTTGCAAAGAAGTACGAGCCTGAAATAACGTGTTATGAGCACGGTGGTTCAGTTGATCATAACGACTCTCAACGCTGTTATTCAAACCCTAAAGATGTATTAATTATTAATGCAAACACAAATCAAAAGTGGCTGTATAAATTATCGCATTCAAACCAAGGTGGATGGCGCCATGAGCTGACGAATAACCTGCAGGCGGTTGCTCAGACGGTTCCTCATGATGCTAGTAATTTAGCGGATGAATTGATTAAGTACTATGATGCTTGGGATCGGGCAACAACCAAAGTTTCCCAAGAGTACAATTCATCTAGTATGCAATCCACGCTGGCTATCAGTACTAACACTATACTCCAGCAAATGTTATCTGAAAATAATTGTGAAAATGAAGCTTTTACCCGAGTCGCCAAACTAGCCTTTGACGGCAGGACAAAAACGACGCTGCAAGAACGTACAGAAAAAGCACTAATTGAGGAGTATGGTAGCTTAGGGGCGGCATTTGAGACTACTCGTATGACTCAGTTTGGCTACACGGTAGGTGTGGGCAATGTTGGATTCTCAGGTCAAGCAGAGTACGTACCAAAGAGAAGGATGATTGACTTAAAATTTCATGATGCCATCAATGGTAATCATCGAGTGGTGTATAACTTAGACTTTAGTAAAGGTATTCGCATGGATTTAAACAAAGACATGACGAAATTTGGCGGAGTCTCAGTGCGTTCACTGCATCAAAACCCAGCTAGCCGAAATAAAGTCTCAAACTGCATGCTTGAAACACTTAATATATATAGAGAAGCGAGTGTGAAAAGTAGTGGTACTTCAGGTGGTGGAATTGACTTACCGCCCGCAGTTATGGAGAGTCGGGTGAAGAGTTTTGTACATGGACATTCTATGACCCTTGGGGCGAGATACTTTTTACAATGATGGGAAGTTGCCCGTTATTTCCTAAGTAAAACAGGAGTACAGGTCGGTTTAGCACCTGTACCAAAAGCAATAGTTAGCTTTTCGGCTGCTTATTGCTTTGATAAGACCCGTTCTGAAATCCTCCACCATCAAAGTGAAGACACCTAAAATGAACTGAACAACAGGTCAGCCTACTGCAAACAAATTTAGTGTAGCAGCAAGGGATAACCGCAGCTAGGGAACAAATGATTACCCAGAGTTACGGTTTATTGAACCTTAGCGCCTTTCGTCTGAGGTTAAATAACTGGAAATAATAGATTATTATCGCAACTCCGTTTAAAGCGAATTAGTAATAAGGTATGATGCGCCTCACTTTTATTGCAAATTGTTATCATACTCAATGACATTAGATAAACTCCCCAAAAATAGCACCGCGACAATTACTTCATTAACCCACCCTGATACCGCGCTGCTAAGCCGAATAATGGCACTTGGTATTATTCCTAGTGAGCAAATAGAAGTGGTCAACGTCGCCCCACTTGGATGCCCGTTGCAAGTGAAAGTGGGTGATACCTTTGTGAGTGTGCGTAAGGCCGACGCACAGTTCGTGGAAATTAATACCAATTTGACTTAATACTTGCTCAATTTGAAGGAGCAAATCTGACGCTAACCGCGTTAAAAATTTCTTATTTAGAACAACTAAATAGCAAAATTTTTGCCGGGTTATCGACAAGATTTTCTCGCCTCCAAATAGACCACTTAATTAAGAAAATTGGCTTAAAACGTTATAATTTGAGAAGGTCATCGCGGATGAAAATTGCGTTAGTGGGTAACCCAAATTGCGGGAAAACCACAATATTTAACCGCCTAACAGGTTCAAAACAAAAAGTTGGAAACTGGCCAGGTGTTACAGTTGAAAAGAAATTTGGCTATTTTGCTTTAGAAAACACAAACGTAGAACTGGTTGATTTACCCGGGCTATATAGCATGGAGCAGATCGAGCCAAGTCAAGATGAACAGATCGCTTGTGACTTCCTAAAGCAAAATGAAGCCGATGTCATTATTAACATTGTAGATGCCGCTAACTTGCAGCGAAATCTGATATTAACGTCACAACTTAAAGAGTTAGGTAAACCGATCATCGTTGTGGCGAATATGGTTGATGTTGCGACTCAGCGAGGTCGGACACTTGATTTACCACGTTTGTCTGAACAACTAGGTTTACCAGTGGTGGCATTTCATGGAGCAAAAGGCACAGGGCAAGAGAAGCTGTTGGAGCAGCTTATTGAAATCACTCGGTTTCCTAGTAAGCCTGAGGGAGCAGAGCCTCCGAAACTTGAGCATGATCCATTGGAAAAAGCGATCGCACGCCATCAAGCGGTTAAAAAGCTAGCGGCTGGTGTAAGCACTATCACGCCAAAACGTGCAGATACAACAGAAACCCTTGATAGAGTAGTGCTGAATAAATGGTTAGGTGTTCCAATTTTTTTAGCCATGATGTACTTGATGTTCACGATAGCTGTGAACGTTGGTGCTGTTTTTATCGACTTTTTTGACATCGCCGTAGGTGCCATTCTCATTGATGGTGTAAAAGTGTTACTTGCAGATGTTGGTGCACCTCAATGGCTTGGCGTGTTACTTGCTGACGGATTTGGGGCAGGGGTTCAGCTAGTCGCTACTTTTATTCCAGTGATAGCCGTATTGTACCTTTGTTTGTCAATATTAGAAGATAGCGGTTATTTGTCTCGTGCCGCATTTGTTATTGACCGATTGATGTCCTCCATTGGGCTGCCAGGTAATGCGTTTGTTCCTTTGATTGTTGGCTTTGGTTGCAATGTACCTGCGGTGATGGCTGCTAGAACCATGGGGCGAGAATCAGACCGCTTATTGACAATTGTTATGGCGCCTTTCATGTCGTGTGGTGCGCGGTTAACTGTTTATGCGTTATTTGCTGCGGCTTTTTTTCCAACCAATGGTGCCAATGTTGTCTTTGGGTTATACCTACTAGGTATTTTAGTCGCTATCGGCTCTGGCTTTTTGTTCAGAAAGCAGGTGTTTAAAACCCAAAAGTTACCTTCTTTTACTGAAATGCCAGCTTACCATATGCCCATTTGGCGAAACATATTGATGACGACATGGCAGCGTTTAAGCGGTTTTATAAAACGTGCGGGTAAGACGATTGTGATGGTAGTTATTTTGCTAAGTGCGTTAAATTCAATTGGGACTGATGGCTCATTTGGTAATGAGAATACTGAACATTCATTACTGGCAAAAACGGCTCAAATCGTCACGCCAGTGTTTGAGCCTATTGGGTTAAAAGAGGAAAACTGGCCTGCAACGGTTGGAGTGGTTACAGGTATGTTTGCCAAAGAGGCGATCGTTGGCACGCTGGACGCACTTTATACAGGCTCAGCTGAAAATAATGACGCTTTTTCATTACTTGATTCAATGCAAGCAGCGTTAATGTCCATCGTTGATAATAGCAAAGACCTAATCGCCAACCTTGGCGATCCCTTGGGATTGAATGAACTTGATAGCGGGGAAGACAATGGCGCTGAGCTACTTACTGCCATGGCCGCTAAGTTCAACGGTCAGATTGGCGCATTTAGCTACTTGGTATTTATTTTACTCTACACGCCTTGTGTGGCCGTGCTCGGTGCAATAAAGCGTGAATCTGGTAGTAGATGGATGTGGCTGGTCATAGGCTGGACGACCTCAATTGCGTATATTATGGCAACGCTTGTCTATCAGTATAGCCAATTAGCGACATCAACGTTAAGCGCATCTTTATGGATAGTTGCTATGTTACTGTTTGGGTTCGCGTGGTGGAAAGGGCTTTCCGCGCTCGGGAATAGGTTGAATCAGCCCCCGACATACCCAATAGAGTTGCATTAACCTGTTTAACTGACGACACTTTGTGTGTCGTCAGTTATCTGTATCTCATTATTCGATAGTTATCTGCCACTTAATCTGGACTTTGGATAGCTAATGCCTTTCTAACATCCTGTTTTATCGCTAACCGCGTGCATTCACCTCACATAGCAAGAGCAGTGCGCGGCAGCGGTATTGCCCTTGCTATGGTGAGATAAAGAAATAATTTAATGTAATTTTAAAAATCAGGAATTAGCTCACTTGCTATCCAAACTTCAGGTAATTTAAGTGTGTCGACTGTGGCATACTGCTTTAACTCTATGTTGGCAGCATTGAAGTGGTGATTATAGTTTATAATTTTAGAATAGTGCATTTATGTAGATTAAGTGGTTAAATTAAGATCGTAAATTATAAAATATTTTTATATTGTTGTTTTTAATTTTATCTAGATCAAGTTTTTTATTATTTCCTCTTGTTTGTGTTTATTTATCTGTTATCTTTGCTCCGAATTTTGTGACTAACCAAAGGAAATTAATATGTTACTTAAATTAAACAAAAAACCAATGAAGAACCTGAGTACAGCTTCAGCTAAATTAAACCCTCAACAAACACCACAAGTTGCTGGTGGCGCAGGCATTGACACGCTTATGTGTTTAAGAACAATGCAGTGTCCTAAAACATGGCAATGTGCGTAAAATAAATGCAGCGATTAAAAATCAACCTAAAATCAATTTTTTCATGTCATTATATTTTTTAAATATTAAATTTATAGTTTATTTAATTTTATATTAAATTTTATGGCATAAATAACCTTTCCTTCTTGGTTTTAGGCTTGATATTTTTAGTAGGCTAGTTTTTAGCCTACTATCTGATCCTCTATACAAGTATTCCCTCTTTATGTACAAAATTATGTAATTTGATGTGGTAATGGCATGTTCTTATCGTCTTAACAGAACCTTGGGCAAAAATTATCTACAAAAAATTTTACTTTTCATTGTCCGTCTGATCGCTTACTTTAGTAGCCTATTCGTTATCAAGGGAGCATTGAATGATAATCACAGACACCACACAAATACTCACTCATCTTGATAAAATACACGCACTGATCTCTGGCTCTTATTGGGCGAAGCAGATCCCCAAATCTCTTTTGGAAAAGTCAATTAGAAATAGCCTAAGTTTTATGTCTGTTGATGATGAGGGTCAATTTCAAGGGTTTTGTCGTGTGATAACGGATTACGCCACATTTGCATATTTGGCTGATGTGATTGTTACAGAGCAAGAAAGGGGTAAAGGGGTGGCTAAAACTATCATGCAAGCCGTGATGACCCACCCAGAGTTACAGGGTTTAAGAAGATTTATGCTTGCGACTGCAGATGCTCACTCTCTATACAGTAAATTTGGCTTTAAAGCGATTGAGGACCCAAGTATCTTAATGCAAATAAACCAACCCAATCTTTACGCTAATTGAAATGAAATCACCTATCAATGCTCGGTTTTAAATGATTATCTCATTACATCAGTAAGTAAACCTGATATCAAACACGTAATACCAATTTGACTTAATACTTGCTCAATTTGAAGGAGTAAATCTGACGCTAACAGCGTTAAAAATTTCTCATTTAGAACAACTAAATAGCAAAATTTTTGCCTTGCCTATATGGATGTAGGTACCTTAGCGATAGCAGGACGCGGTAGCGGAGTTATCGATAAGGTTTTCTCGCCTCAAAATAGACCACTTAATTAAGCAAATAGGTATAATCCATTTTTTGGATGACTACGCTGGAACTGCAATAAAATCAGGCTTTTAAAAACGCTTATTGTTTGCTTGGTTGGTTGCAATCGTTCGGCGAATTGGCTCATCATGATCACCCAGTGATACTGAGAAAATGTGTTTCGTACATTCACCTTAGTGTAAAAACTGGATTATTCTTGCACCCCAAAACATAATAAAGACAACAATAAAATGGGATAAAACGACTATGCTATTACTGGCTACTATCTACCTTGCTGCAGCAATATTGGCGGTGCCAATCGCCAAACGCTTAGGGCTTGGCTCCGTGCTTGGCTATTTACTAGCTGGTATTTTAATTGGGCCCCACCTTTTGCACCTTGTAGGTGAACAAACAGACATTATGCACTTTGCTGAGTTTGGTGTGGTGATGATGCTGTTTTTAGTCGGACTAGAGCTGCAACCCAAAAGGCTCTGGACGATGCGCCGATCGATAGTTGGCCTCGGTGGTTGACAAGTGCTGATAACAACCGCTGTTCTTTATGTTGCAATTGATTTAGCGCTTGGCTTTTTGTGGCAACAATCAATCGCAATTGCGTTAATGTTAGCACTCTCTTCTACGGCTATTGCACTTCAGACGTTAAATGAAAAGGGTTTGATTAAACAATCGGGCGGTCAAAATGCGTTTTCTGTATTGTTATTTCAAGATATCGCAGTGATCCCTATTCTTGCGATTATGCCGTTGTTAGCATTTAGTGATTTAGCCGTGAGTGATGGACATGGAAACTTATTACATACTTTTCCTACTTACCTTCAAGTCATTATTTCTGTTTTTGTCATTTTAGCTATCATCGCTGCTGGGCACTATGTTGCCGCGCCATTATTTCGATATATCGCCAGTACTCGAATGCGCGAGTTATTTACCGTGGTTGCGCTATTTATTGTTATTGCAACCGCGCTATTGATGCAAAGTATCGGGCTATCTCCTGCGCTTGGGACATTTCTTGCGGGGGTTGTCCTCGCGGAAAGCGAATTTCGCCATGAATTGGAAGTCGATATTGAACCCTTTAAAGGGTTACTCCTAGGGTTATTTTTTATGACTGTAGGGGCATCAATCGACTTTTCTTTATTAGCAGAAAAGTGGCTATTTATCTTGGCTTCAGTCGCACTATTAATGGGATTGAAGGCGGCTATTTTATATTTGTTGGCAACAGCATTTTCACTGCACAAGCGAGCGAAATGGTTATTTACCGCAGCGCTTTGTCAAGGCGGTGAATTTGCTTTTGTGCTACTTTCCGTGACTGGTAGCTTAGCAATTCTAACACCTGATCAGGCCGCCCTAGTTACACTGGTGGTTGCGGTATCTATGCTTGGCTCGCCGCTCATTTTTATTCTTTACGATAAAGTGGTAGAGCGTCAGGCTAATACGACTCAAGAACAAGACAGCGTAGAGACGATGGAAGCGACACAAAATGTGATTGTGGTCGGTTACGGTCGTTTTGGTCAAGTGATAGGACGTTTGCTCCATGCACAGGGTTATCACTTGTCGATTTTGGATCACAGTCCGAGTCAAATAGAACTACTACGTCGCTTTGGCAATCAGGTATTTTATGGCGATGGTGCAAGACTAGATTTGCTTGAAGCCGCAGGAGCTCATGATGCACAAATGCTGGTTGTAGCGATTGATGAACCAGATAAGACCCTTGAAATCGTCAGGTTGGCACAGCAACACTTTCCTCATCTAAAGCTTGTAGTTCGTGCAACGGATCGTCGTCATGCCTACCAGTTAATAAAACTGGGGGTCACCGCTTTTGAGCGTGAAACGTTTGTCTCTGCGGTGAAGTTAGGTGAGCAGGCGCTCAAATTATTGGACCACAGTGATGAAGATGTCGAACGAGCGGGCGATCTATTTACTCAACACGATGTTGAGTCGATGCACATACTCGCTGACGTGTGGGGAGACGATGAAAGTTACGGTATTGCAATTCGTCAGCGGATGGCTGATCTGAAACAAGTACTTCAGGCTGACGAAAAAGCACAAGAAGATCTTAATACCTGTCATGGTGAACACTGCGACGATAAAACAAAAGAAATAACACCCTAGGCTAAGTAAGTATGCTAAGAGTAACGCTAGAGCAATGGCGAATGTTTAAGGCGGTTGTGGAATACGGTGGATTTAATCAAGCTGCTAAAAAAGTACACAAAAGCCAATCCAGCATCCACACCGCGGTACATAAAATAGAACAAGGGCTTGGCGTCAAGCTCTTTACAGTGCAGGGGAGGAAAACACAGTTGACGGAAGCTGGCGAGATGATGCTTCGCCGTGCAAATTTCCTGTTAGAAGAAGCTGCTAAAGTTGAGGCAGTAGGGCAGACATTGGGAGAGGGAATAGAAAGTCAATTACGCATTGCGGTTGATGAAATTTTTCCACAGCATTTACTGTATAAAGTGCTAGAGCAAACGTCCAATCAATACCCTTTATTGCGCATAGAGCTTATGGAGTCAGTCCTTACCGGGGGATCGGAGTTATTGCAAAATACAGATGTGGACATTGCAATATCACCTGTTGTTTTATCTGACGGATTCAGTGAAGAATTATGCCACATTGAGTTTGTTGCTGTCGCGAGTCCTGATCACGCTCTTCACCGTTATGAACGTGACCTCACTCTTGAGGATTTAAAATCACACCGACAAATTGTTGTGAGAGACTCAGCGATAGCCCGCAAAAAAGATGACGGTTGGCTCGGCGCTCATCAGCGCTGGACAGTAAGTCATATGACGACTTCTATTGATATGATAACCAAGGGATTGGGCTTCGCTTGGCTGCCAATTCCTGCAATTCAAGTTTTGTTAGATACTGGACGTCTAAAACCCCTCCCTTTGCTGCAACAAAGCCAACGAAAAGCACAGCTTCATCTAATTTTTAAAGATGGTGACAGACTTGGGCCCGCAGCACGTACGTTTATCGGTGAGTTAAGATATCAATGTATGCAGCTTGAAGAGGTAATGTGATAACGCGCAAATTGGCCGACTTAAAAGAGGTGTGAATGACAGAACCGTTACAACTTGTTGTAATTGCGCTTGTTGTGCTACTAAGTGGTATCTCAAAATCCGGTTTTGCAGGCGCACTAGGGGCGTTTTCTGTACCGCTGCTGCTGATGGTATTAGAACCAAAGGATGCAGTAGCCTTGATGCTACCGATATTGATAGTAGCCGACGTATTTAGCCTAAAAAGCTACTGGAAACAGTGGAATGTCGATGAATTAAAACGTTTGTTGCCAGGCACACTGCTGGGGATCGCTCTGGCGACAATATTTTTGCAAGAAGTCAGTGAGTTTTGGTTGACCATAGTTATCGCATTGATGAGTATCGGGTTTGCGTTAAAGAGTATTGTGGCTAATAAACAGCCAGAGCAAAGCTTACGCTTTTTCTCTCAGCATGTTTTGGCAATAAGTACATCTACTATGGCTGGTATTTCTACAACGCTAATTCACGCTGGTGGTCCGCCATTGATGATTTATTTTAACGCGCTCAGAGTGGCGCCCGCAGCATATATCGCGACCGTTGCAGTACTATTTGCTTTAATGAATGCCGTGAAGCTAGTAACTTTTACTGCCTCAGGATTGTTACAGCTAGAGCACTTCTTGTTGGCCGTTTGTTTTACTCCAATTGCCCTAATTGGTAATCGGCTTGGTGTTATATTAGCCAAAACATTACCAAGGCAGCAGTTTTTGTCACTCATGAACTGGCTCTTATTAATACTAGGATTAGCGCTAGTAATAATACCGATTAGACTTTATATTTGCTCAATTTGAAGGAGTAAATCTGACGCTAACAGCGTTAAAAATTTCTTATTTAGTACAACTAAATAGCAAAACTTTTGCCTTGCCTACAGGACGTAGGTACCTCGGCGTGAGCAGGACGCGGAAGCGGTGTTATCGACAATATTTTCTTGCTTCAAAATAGACCTCTTAATTAAGATAATTGGTATAAACCTGAGCTTGGGATGACTTTACTGTCACTTACAAGCTCAGGACGTAGGTTTTTGGGCGTTTAGTTTTAGTGTTTATTGCTGCTCTTCCATCTCTTTTTGATACTCCTGTGCAAGTTGCGATTTTTCACTTTTATCAAGTACCTTACCCGCACGCTGGAAAAATGCTTGCTCTTCGTCAGCTAAATGATGTTCGACTTTATCTTTGAGCTTTTTTAGTTTGCCAAGCCAACTGGGATCTGAAAACTCCGTATTATCTAGTGCCTCAATTAACTCATCGATTTCATGGTGCTCCGCGATACCGTGACGAGAGTCTTCAATCGTCATGTCGCTGTGCATTAATGGAGCGTAAAAGTACCGTTCTTCTGCGACAGCATGTGCCTCTAGCGCGTCTTTCAACTCTTGATAGTACTTTTCGCGGACTTTTGAATCACCGGAAGTCTCCGCTAACATGTTTAGAAGCGCACGTTGATGATCATGATCTTGTTTAATCGCGTTAAAAATTTCCATACCGGTACCTCGGGTTGTCTAGTTTAAAAGGTTAATTTGATTGTTTTTCCTGAAAAATGACATCAACTTGGCTCTGTGAGCCTCATTGTTGGCACAAATGATCAGCAGCCACTTGCCTTGTGCAACTTTTGATAACGCTGCCTGATTAAATGGGTCTTTGTCTGGGCGTAGCGATACTAAGCCTGATGCGAATAACCCCAAGAACAAGCCCGGACTGAGCAGTGCAATAAAGGTCAAGTAGGGGTTTGCTTGAGTAAACATTGGCCCATAATTGACTAACCATCCTGCTATCAAAAATGCCAAGATGAGTCCAATCGCGCCTAAATAGATATGCCAATTGAGCATGTTACTCGCCAGCTCGGGATCAGGTTTGCTAATTAATTGCTTTTCAGGGTCGCTTTGCTGGGGGCCAAGTAATGTTAGTTGTTGTTGCTGAACTAAACGTTCATTGAGCAATTCATCTTGTAATTGCCTTACCGCGGCTTTTTCCGACAAAACGGCGCCAACTCTATGATCTGAAAAGGATAAAATTTCTACACTCGTCACAACATTTCCCTTAACTATTGATGTCTTAGCGAAAGAGTTGCAAGCGTTATACCTAATTATTCAAGTATATGAAATATAAGTGTAATTTTATCTTTCATACGATTTCTAGTTGGCTAAGAGTCATTGATTGAGTAGGGATTACAGAGTAGAAATTACACATTTTGATATAACATAACTTATTGAATGTTTTAAGAAAGGGTAGACTGTTATATTCCCCGTTCTGTATCAAATTTTTTACATTTATATCGATGTGAAATATAAAGCTCTCCCCATTTTTAGTACGTATTTTGAGCAAACGCATGAAATTATTGCATAAATATTTAAGGTGAATTAAATATTATTAAAATGTTAACTTTGGGGTTTATTTATTTTCATTGCTGCCTAGTCTAATAAGACATGGGAAGCCAACATGTGTTTCCCATGTCTTCTGAAGTTGAAGGAGAAAGAAGTCATTTGTTATCGCTGGATGTAAAAAGCGAGAAAGTAAAAGTGACGATAAAACAACAATACTAGGAGTGTAATAAGTGAAATTATCTACAGTAACTATGGCTACAGCATGTGCAATTGCGTTTACGTCCTTGAGCGCTCAGGCTGCAACAAAACAATACTTAAATCAAAAATCAGATCTAAACACAATGTTAAAGTCGGCGTCTCAAACTGTACTCAGTACGCAGCCTAAGGTGCTTATTGGGTTAGAAAGTGCAAGCCAACTTAAAGAGTTAAAAAGCTTTAGCAATAAAAAGGGTGAAACGACCACACGCTTTCAGCAAACCTATCATGGCTTACCGGTGATCGGCGACACCGTTATTCTTACATTCGATGACGCTGGTACATTAAAAAAAGCACATGGTGCAGCGGTATATAACATTGCAGCGGATCTTGCTGCCGTTAAACCAACGCTTAACGCAGCTAAGGCGTTAAAAATGGCTGAAAAGCAGTCTTTGCAAAGCGAGAAACAGCACAAAAAGCACAACGAAAAGTCTCGTTTAGCAATTTGGCTCGATAGCAACTCGACAGCACGATTAGTTTATGAGATCACCTTCGTTACCTACGGGGATGAACCGAAACGCCCATATTTAATTGTGGATGCAAACACCGGCGAAATATTAGAAAGTTTTGACAACTTACAACACGCTAACGCAACCGGCCCGGGCGGTAACGAAAAAACTGGCCGCTATGAGTATGGTACTGACTACGGGTACTTGGATGTAGCACAGTCAGGCAATACGTGTTCGATGACTAATGCGAATGTTAAGACCATTAATTTGAACCATGGTAGCGGTGGATCTTCAGCACACAGCTTTACTTGTCCAGAAAACACCTTTAAAGAAATCAATGGCGCTTATTCTCCATTAAACGATGCGCATTATTTCGGTAACGTTGTTTTTAACATGTACAATGATTGGCTTGGTACTGCGCCGCTTTCATTCCAGCTGCAAATGCGCGTTCATTACAGTAACAATTATGAAAACGCATTTTGGGATGGTAGCGCGATGACCTTTGGTGACGGTGCCAATACTTTTTATCCTTTGGTCAGCCTAGATGTCTCTGCTCACGAAGTAAGCCACGGATTCACCGAACAAAATTCTGGCCTAGTATATCGCTATAAATCTGGTGGCCTAAACGAAGCCTTTTCTGACATGGCGGGTGAAGCGGCTGAATTTTATATGAAAGGCAGCAATGACTGGTTAGTAGGACAGGATATCTTCAAAGGTAGCGGTGCATTACGTTATATGAATGACCCTACCCGTGATGGCCGCTCTATTGACCATCAGTCGAATTATACATCAAGCATGGATGTCCACTACACATCAGGTGTGTTCAATAAAGCATTTTATAACCTTGCAACCACAGCTGGCTGGGATACTAAAAAAGCCTTTATCGTGATGGCTAAAGCGAACCAAATGTATTGGACAGCGAATACTGATTGGGATTTAGCTGGTAATGGGGTAATGGATGCAGCTTGTGACCTAGGCTATGAACCAAATGATGTAAAAGCCGCGTTAGCTGCGGTTGGCGTTAACTCTGACCTAAGTGCAGGAAGCAGCTGTTCAACAACACCGCCTCCACCTCCAGGCGGTGATGAAGAGTTAGTTAATGGTCAACCGCGTACCGATATTGATGGTGCAGCAAAAGCTCAAATGTTCTTCACGCTTGATGTGCCCGCTGATGCGACGAGCCTAAATTTCACAACTTCCGGTGGAAGCGGTGATGCGGATCTTTACGTGAAGTATGGCTCTCGCCCAACACTGAGTAGCTATGACTGTAATAGTACCACGTCTACAAGCAACGAAAGCTGCGATATTAGCAATATTCAAGCCGGTAGATACCACGTTATGGTAGAGGCATGGAACCAGATCTCTGGGGTGACATTAACAGGCACCTATAGTGCAGCCGGTGGAACGCAACCAATTGATCGCACTGAGTCTAATATTGACGTCGCTTCTGGTGGTTGGGCTCGTTTCACACAGGAATTAGCTGCGGGTTACAGCAACCTTGAAGTCAACATTTCTGGTGGCTCAGGTGATGCTGATCTATACGTCAACTTTGGTTCTCAATCGACAACATCAAGCTATCAATGCCGTCCGTTTAAAAACGGTAACAACGAGAGCTGTACAATTGCGAACCCACAACAAGGTACATGGCACATAGATTTAAGAGGTTACAATGCAGCAAGCGGCGTAACTTTGAATATTAAAGCGAATTAATCTGCCAATTCAATAGGGAGCGTAAGCTCCCTCTTACTTTTTAGGGCGATGGACTAATAACGTGAGCAACTGGTTAGTAATACTTTTCGCTTCATGCTTTGTAAGCACTTGATTGCAACTAATACCAATTTGACTTAATACTTGCTCAATTTGAAGGAGTAAATCTGACGCTAACAGCGTTAAAAATTTCTTATTTAGAACAACTAAATAGCAAAGTTTTTTCCTGGTTATCGACAAGATTTTCTCGCCTCAAAATAGACCTCTTAATTAAGAAAATTGGTATAACTTCAGCAACGACTGTTATGGGTAAGCAAGCCTAAAACAATACGTTGATTAACCTGAGGTTTGGATAAGAAATATTCCAATTCATTGTTGCTAAAGCACAACGCAGTTAACGCTAAGACTGACTGCAAGAAAGGCAGTAATTATCGGCAGCTCAAGTTTATTAATATCGCGCCAAACGATACTTAGTCTATCAACCATGATATTTCTCATTTGAACACGCTGATTTATATTGATGTATTTGGATAAAGATTAGGTTCAAGTGAGCAGAGGATACAACAATGAATGTTACCACCCCATTACTAATGAGTATGGCTTGCCTAAGTTGTGTAGCCATAGCATCTGAGGAAATATGGATCACCATGGATGCGGATTCAAGCCAACATTTTCAGGTGCATAACTCAATAAGAGGCAACCACTTTGAACAACTTTCGATAGCCAATAGCGACATTAAAGCGCTCAAAGTCCCAGAACATTATCACAGCGAGCTAAGTGCATTTATGCATGATGAATATCACCGCTGTGGTGGATTTGTAGCTCATGATTCTCTTGAAAGTGCGCAAAGCTACTTAGCGCAACTTGAAACCATAGATCCAGCGGCAACGTTGGTCAATTACAGCATTGATAACCCCGAGCGAGTCAATAGTCTGCTATCTAAGGTCAATACTGCTAATTTAAGTGCCACGGTTAGCTCACTGACTAGTTTTTATAATCGTTATTACACCTCACAATCAGGGATTGATGCTGCGCAGTGGGTAAAACAAAATTGGTCTGACATTGCGGCCAGTCGCTCAGATATTACAGTTGAATACTTCTCTCACAGCTGGGCACAGTCATCTGTAATTGTCACCATCGCTGGGAGTGAGCTTAGCGACGAAATTGTGGTGATTGGTGGACACCTTGATTCTATCAATCAGTCCAATAGTAGCGGCTTGGCACCCGGTGCTGACGATAATGCGTCAGGGATCGCGGTATTAACACAAGCGCTTAAAGCAATTGTTGCTGATGGATATAAACCACAACGTACTATTCAAATTATGGGTTTTGCCGCAGAGGAAGTGGGTTTACGTGGCTCCAAAGCGATTGCTCAGGCTTACAGTTCACAAGGTAAAAATGTAGTAGGGATGGCGCAGTTTGATATGACAGGCAGAAATGGTAGCAGTGCAGACATCGTGATGATGACAGACTATACCAATAGCGCTCAAAATCAGTTTCTAGGTCAGTTGATAGAAACCTATTTACCCAACCTAACTTATGCTTACGACCAATGTGGCTATGGCTGCTCTGATCACGCATCTTGGTATCAGCAGGGTTTTCCAGCTTCAATGCCATTCGAGTCTAGAATGTCAGATATTAATAGAAAAATTCATACAACAAACGACACTGAATTTGATGCAACTCATGCGCAAAAATTTGCCAAATTGGCGTTGGCGTTTGTTGCTGAAATCGGTAAGAATGCAGGAGACCCACCTCCTCCTTTACCTGATAATAAACTCGAAAATGGTGTTGCGAAAACGGGCATTTCAGGCAATGCGAAGAGCCAACAGTTTTTTATCATGGAGGTGGCAGAGGGGGCATCTAACTTAAGTTTTAGCACTTCAGGCGGCTCAGGTGATGCTGATCTTTACGTCCGATTTGATGCAAAGCCAACATTAGAAACGTATGACTGCAAAAGTACTAATTCTACTAGTAACGAGCAATGTGATATAACAACGGCACAGGCCGGTACTTACCATATAATGGTGGAGGCGTGGAACGCTATTTCAGGCGTCAGTCTGCTAGGCAAATATGATACCTCCAGTGGAAACCCTCCTATTGACAAGACCGTAGAAAACATAGCAGTTGCCAGTGGCCAGTGGCAATACTTTACCCAAGCGTTGGGTGCTGGATATCAAACGTTAACAATCAGTACTTCTGGCGGAACCGGTGATGCTGATCTTTATGTTAATTTCGGTACACAACCCGATACTGGTACATATCAATGCCGACCATACAAAAACGGCAACAATGAACAGTGTACTATTTCAACGCCACAAGCCGGTACTTGGCATATCGGTTTGCAAGGGTACCAAGCTGCGAATAATGTCACACTGAGTATCAGCGCTAACTGACGCCAGCTCGCAGTATCAAAAAAGTAGCTGATAACGATAAAAATACATTGATGTATCAGTGCGAGGAGAAAATCAGTCACTAAATAGGTTTAAATTTGCTATTTAGAACAACTAAGTAGTAAAGCTTTTACCAGCTTAAAAGGAACCAACTGCGGTGTTAGTGACAAGGTTTTCTCGCCTTAGCATAGGCCATTTAATTAATGGGTATAAAGATGTGATTTTATTGACATGTGGCTTCTGTTAGACTCATCGAGTCTGCTCAGGAGTCACATGTGTCGCATAAGTTCTCAATTAAGATATTAATTTACTTTTTACTATTATTGTGTGGGCTTTGGATAAGCTATTTTTTTAATGTCAAGCAGGATGAAGAGCGAATACTCAGCCAGACTAAAAGTAATTTGGAAAAGCTCAAGGGGTACGTTCAAGCTGAGTTTAGCCGTTACCAGGCGATACAATCTCAATTGAGTCAAAGTCCTTTGGTAAAGCTTGGCCTTCAGCCAAAAAGCGATGACAATGACAACGAACTCGATCGTTACCTTCAAGATATACAAATCTCCAGTGGTGCATCAGACATCTATTTACTAGACCTTAGCGGCACAGTGATCGCCAGCAGCAACTGGGACAAACTACATAGCTACAAGGGAAGCAATTTTGCTTTTCGTCCTTATTTCTACCAAACCATCAAAGGCGATGCCAATGTATCGTTTGCTCTGGGATTGAGATCTAAGACACGAGGCTTTTACTTTGCTAACCCTGTGTATGAGGACAGTTTGCTGTTAGGTGTAGTGGTCATGAAAGTGAATGCCAGTAAATTTGAGTCAGACAAAGCTCAACTAGATACCGGCACCAATAGCCACTTCTTAATCGCAGACAGTAATAATATTGTACTTGCATCGAATGTAGAGCAGTGGCGTCTGGGAACATTATTGGCATTATCGTCAACTCAACGTGAGCGAATCACTGTTGCAAGACAGTTTGAGAATGAGCCTCTAAAGCCTATTGGCTGGCGCGAATTGTCTGACAACCGAGCGTGGAGTGCGACGCACCTAGGGGAAGTGTTAGTGCAACAACAAGTACTCTTGCCGCAATACACGCTTTATTTGTTATACGAGGTGGCAGCAATTAAGTCAGCGCAGTGGGGACGGCTTGGGATCACAGCACTTATCCTGATAATTATATTCGCTGTCGCTGAGTATACATTGAGTAAGCTTACAGGCTATCGACAACTACTATACAGTCAGCGCACGTTGGAAGCTGAAGTTGCATATCGTCGGCAGGAGTTAGAGCATGCGCAAGATGCGTTGATCCGGGCGGCAAAACTTGCCACCATAGGGCAGTTGAGTGCGAGTATCAACCATGAGATAAACCAACCTCTTAGCGCCATGAGTGCGTATGTTGCAAGTGCCAAACGTCTTGCACTAAAAGGCGAGGTGCAGCCTGTTGTCGAAAACATGGTGTTGATTCAATCATTGATCACCAGAGTGCACAAAATTGTTGCGCAATTAAAGTCTTTTAGTCAGCATCATGATAATAAAATGCTGACGACTAGCCTCAAGCATTCAGTAGATAACGCTCTGGTGATAGTTGGCCCAGAGCTAAAGCGCACAGGTGTTGAAGTGCAATGCGAAGGCTTAGCGTGCAATATCTGGGTAGACCCATTTAAATTTGAACAAGTGTTGGTCAATATCATTAGTAACGCCTGTCAAGCACTGACTGAGCAGCATCAAAAGCGTATAAAAATATGTGCCCAAGCCCATGAAAGTAAAGTACAGCTGTCTATTATTGATAATGGCGAGGGAATTAAGCAACATGCTTTATCGACTATATTTGAGCCGTTTTTTACTACTAAAAGTGGTAACGGGTTAGGACTTGGATTGTCTATTTCAAAACAAATTATCGAGTCGTTTCAGGGTCAATTGAGTGCCCACAATCACCCCCAAGGTGGTGCAGAATTTTTAATTAGTTTATATATGAAGAACCCGCAGCATGACTGAAAACAAGACGTTGTTAATTATTGATGATGAACCAAGTATCCTCGATGCGCTCAAGCAGCTATTCGAAATTGAAGGATATGAAGTCCATTGTTATACCAATGCCGCTCCTGCCTTAAAAAAACTCTCGCGCCAATTTCAGGGGGTGGTGCTGTGCGACATTAATATGCCTGAAATGAATGGCATCGAGTTTTTGGAGCAATTAACTCAATTTGATTCTGAGCTACCGGTGGTGTTTCTCACAGGATATGCTGATGTAGAGGTCGCGGTTAAGGCTATTCAGAAGGGCGCTTATGACTTTTTTGAAAAGCCAGTGTCTGAACCTCTTTTAGACTGTATAGAGCGGGCGCTTGATAAGCGCCGCTTGGTGATGGAAAACCGCGCTCTTAAAGCTCAAGTGAAGAAGAAATCAGCCCCAGGTGTTAGGATCCTCGGTGAGACAAAGCAAATGCAACAAATGCTGCATTTACTTGATGCAATTATTGATACGCCAGCAGATGTATTAATCGAGGGTGAAACTGGCACAGGAAAAGAGCTGGTTGCACGTTATTTACACGACCACAGTGAGCGTTCTAAGCATAACTTTGTGGCCATAAACTGTGGTGCAATTCCAGAAGAACTTATAGAGAGTGAATTATTTGGAGCTAAAAGCGGTGCATATACTGGAGCAAAGGAGTCACGCGAGGGAAAGTTCTCTTTTGCTCAAGGAGGTACTTTATTTTTAGATGAGATTGAAGCAATGTCAGCTGCGCTGCAAGTTAAGCTGTTGCGAGTGCTTGAAGAGCGCAGTGTAACGCCAGTGGGTAGCAACATTTCTATCGCGCTTGATATTAGAGTGGTTGCCGCAACCAAAGTAGAGTTGCATGAACTTGTCGAGCAAGGTAAGTTCCGATCAGATCTGTACTACCGACTGAATCTTGTAAAAGTGAAGATCCCACCGCTGCGCTCGAGGAAAGCAGATATTCCTTTACTTTATAAGCATTTTAGCTCAATAGCAGCCACGCGGTTTCACAAGCCAATGCAACCGATAAGTCCAGAGCTTGAATCGCAACTATTGGCTCAGCCTTGGCCGGGTAACGTCAGGGAGCTACGCAATCATGCTGAACGACATATCTTGCTTGGTGGAGCGATGAGTGACAGCAGCATCAACCCAACTTGGTCTGAAGACACGCTAAGCTTGGCTGAAAAAGTCAGTTATTATGAGCAGTCTCTGATTGAGGAAGCCTTGGCTCAAAGCCAAGGCAGCATCAAAGAAGCCATGAGTTTGCTACAAATCCCAAGAAAAACACTTTACGACAAGATGAATAAATATGGCTTAAATCGCACTATGTTTGCTGGTGGGGATTAGCTTTTACGTGTAGCCACTCCCTCTTGATGTAAACTAAGGGCAGATTTAAACCACTGCTCAGTTAACCACTTCACACTACGCTCAATACATTCATAGTAATTAGGGGTCGTTGGCCTTTGCTGTTTGATTTTTGTTCCTCTGCATGTGTTTTGAACGCAACGCTCGACTTATCGCCTAATAATCCTAGCAAACGTTGAGTAACAATGAACAAAACGCATTCAGATGAACCCGAATGGCTGCGCTTGATTGGCATTTTATTGTGTTGCCCGACAAGGATATGGGGTAAGGTGACTTTGCAAAAATGGAGGAGACCCATATATGAACTTCGGATAATTAAAAGGTCTGTGAGCTTGCACGAGTGTGGGTGAAGTTAGTGACAAACATAAAGGTTGCGTGTGTGGAAAACCGCACACTATGTATCAATTAGTTGTAGTGAATTTTTATATCTTCATGATTCTAAATTAAAAAATAATGCTGGTCTCAGAATTGCGTTACACCGAGTGACAACAATCAAAAAAATGAGATAAGCAATGACAGCAAGTAAATTTATCGTGGCTGTGTTAGCCACATCAGCGACCGCCAGTGTGATGGCAGCAGACTATCGTATTTACGGCAAAGCAGAAGTCCAAATCGCAAATACGGATAAAGGGGTCATGCGATACACTAAAGCTGGGACGCAAATTGATGCACCGTTTTCAAGAATTGGGGTAAAGGGCGAGCATACGTTAGCAAGTGACCTAAAACTTGTTTATAAATATGAAGTGCAGGTAAAGGGCTTTGAACATGACGACACAACAGAGCCATTTTCTGCTAGAAACACCTATCTTGGCCTTGCTGGACAATTTGGCACTGTGCTAATTGGTCGCAATGATACTCGCTTTAAGTTTAGTGAAGGTAAAGTTGATCAGTTTAATGAAACACAAAGTGATATCGCCCAAGTCCTTGCTGGACAAGATAGAGTTGGAGACTCAATTACATACACTTCGCCAAATTGGAATAATATGTCGTTCTCTCTCACTTATACTCCAAAAGATGATGCGAGTAATGAACAAGCAGGGTTTGCTGCGACAGCAATTTATGGCGATCGAGCATTAAAAAATAAACAGTATTATATAGCGCTCAGTCATACAGACAGTATCGGCAACTTGCTAGCTACGCGCATTGCTCTGGCTTACAAGTGGCAAAAGTTACAACTTGGTGCCATTATCCAAGACAGTGAAAATCTGGCAAAAGATAAATCAGGCAAGGGCTATGTGGTGAGTGCCAGTTATCAGCTAAGCGATCATTGGCGTCCTAAATTACAGTTTGCCCGAGACACCAGCGGATTACGCCATAACGAAGATGCAACGCAATGGAGTTTGGGAACAGACTATCTCTTTGATAAGCAAACTAACTTGTATGCAATGGCAACACGGCTCGACCTTGATACAGAAGATGATACGAGTATAGCGCTTGGATTGAAGTACAGATTTTAAAGGGATCCGATCATGACAGTTGAAAGTACAAAAAACAAAAGGTCGCAATTATTCTTGTGGTTAGGTCCTATCGTTATGTTGATAGCGTGTTTAACCGAGCCACCAGCAGGTATGTCCATTGAAGCGTGGCGAACCGCGGGGCTAACATTTTGGTTAGCGTCGTGGTGGATAACGGAAGCTGTCCCTATCCCTGCGGCTTCTTTGTTGCCTTTAGTGGTTTCTCCCTTGGCCGGAATAACTTCAATGAAAAGTGCTGCAGCTCCTTTTGCACACCCTTTAATTTACTTGTTCTTGGGCGGTTTTCTTATCTCTATCGCGATGGAAAAGTGGGGGCTACACAAGCGTATTGCACTCAACACCATGTTAGTCGCGGGCAGCAAACCTAGCACTCAAATTTTGGCGATGATGGCCGTCACAGCTTTTTTATCCATGTGGATGTCTAACACAGCAACGGCAGTGATGATGTTACCAATTGCGCTCTCTGTTATTCACCTAGTGAGAGAGCAAGGTGGTGACAGTCAAAGCTTTGCTAAAGCGTTACTTTTATCTATTGCTTATGGTGCCAGTATCGGTGGAATTGCAACGCTCATTGGCACACCGCCAAACGCTCTAATGGCAGCATATTTGTCGGATAGCTATCAAATAGAAATTGGTTTTGCCACATGGATGATGATAGGTGTGCCGCTATCAATCGTGATGTTAGCATTTGCTTGGTTTTGGCTAACAAAAGTGACTTATAAGGTAGACCAAGAAGCGGTAAGTATTGATACCAAGTCTCTATTTACCAGTCAGCTAGCAGCGCTAGGTAACATGTCTAGGGCTGAAAAAGGTGTATTTGCCATATTTGTGCTTGCAGCGCTTAGTTGGGTTTTTAGGCCGCTTATTGGTGATTTTACTGGTTTAAAACTATCTGACACTGGTATCGCAATTGCAGCTGCATTACTGCTTTTTGTGTTACCGGCAAAATCAAATAGTGATGAGCGCCTACTTGATTGGGAAAGCGCAGCAAAAGTACCTTGGGGAATCTTATTGCTTTTTGGTGGTGGACTGTCATTGGCTGCGCAAATTAAGTCATCAGGCCTTGCTAACTACATTGCTAACCTGTTGGCTGGCGCGGATGCAATAGGGCTGGTACTGAGCGTGTTAGTGGTTGCGGCGTTGATCACGTTTTTAACGGAAATTACCAGTAATACTGCGACAGCGGCCGGGTTTTTACCTTTGCTTGGTCCCGTCGCAGAGTCGATAACAGGCTCGCCCTTAGTTTGGGTGGTGCCCGCTGCTATTGCTGCAAGCTGCGCATTTATGATGCCTGTAGCAACTCCACCAAATGCCATCGTATTTGGGTCAGGGCAGATAAGAATAAAAGATATGATCCGAGCTGGGTTCGTGTTGAACTTGGTGGCGATATGTTTAATTACGTTTGTAACCTTGACTTTAGCGAGCGCCATACTAGGGTTTTAAAGTTGCCATTCTCCACAGGCTGTGTCCATCGAAGGGCAACTCGGTCATACGCAGCCTGTCTCAACGAGTATAAAACCAATCTTCTAACCCATTTTTTCTAGTTAACCCACCGTTTACTGTTGAATCGCTCTTAGGGGTTATCCAAAATGTTATACCAATTATCTTAATTAAGTGGTTTATTTTGAGGCTAGAAAATCTTGCCCATAACCCCGCTACCGCTTTCTGCTATAGCCAAGGTACCTAGCTCCGTGTAGGCAAGGCAAAAATTTTGCTATTTAGTTGTTCTAAATAAGGATTTTCTAACGCTGCTCACGTCAGACTTACTCCTTCAAATTGAGCAAGTATTAAGTCTAATTGGTATTAATAGACCCTAGGTTTGTTCCTTGCTATATTCGAGTCGAGTGATAGTAGGATCTTACAATGATTGAAGACAATACCAGCAATTTAATTGCCACCTTCACACAGCTAAAAAGTCAGTTTAATCAAGAGCCTTACCCGGCTATTGAGAAGCGATTGCGTTTACTGCGTGATGTGAAAAGCAGAATGTTAAAACTTCAAGAGCAGTTTGTTGCTGCCGCAGACAAAGACTTTGGCAAAAGAAGTCGGTTTGACACACTTATTGCTGATATTATGCCGTGTGTTAATGCAATTGACTACATAAGTAAACACCTGCCCCGCTGGAGTAGAAGCAAGCGTCGATTTGCAGGTATACAGTGGCTACCCAGTCGCGCTGGTATTGATATTGTGCCCAAGGGAGTAATAGGGGTGATAGCGCCATGGAATTACCCGATCCAGCTTGCGATAGTTCCTGTTATCACAGCACTCGCTGCTGGCAATAAAGCAATGCTTAAACTCAGTGAGTTTACGCCAGCAGTCAATAAAGTGATCCGTACATTATTTGATGGGCTAGATAATGAGGTCAGTGTGATTGAGGGAGGCCCTGATATTGCCGCTATGTTCACTGAACAGCCATTTGATCACTTGCTTTTTACTGGATCAACTGAGGTCGGCAAAAAAGTAATGGCAGCAGCAGCGAAAAATCTGACTCCGGTGACCTTAGAACTCGGTGGAAAATCCCCTGTCATTGTCTTGGATGATGCCGATATTGATACAGCTGCAATGAGTATCTTAATGGGGAAACTGTCTAATTCCGGACAGATCTGCGTCGCACCTGATTATGTGCTGGTTCATCATGAACAGTTTGATGCACTGGTTGCAGCATTAAAGCGCCACTATAAGAAATCCTATCAGCCCAAAGTTGGCCTCAAAAATCAAACAGCCATCATTAATGAAAGGCAGTTTCAGCGCTTAAACACCATCATTAGCGATGCTAAAAACAAGGGGGCTAATGTATGGCAGGCAGAGCCGTCTCAAGATAACCGGCAATTACCACTACATATTGTCACTGAGGTCGACAAGTCTATGCGGGTGCTGCAAGAAGAGTTGTTTGGGCCCATTTTACCGATTTTAAAGGTAGCCAACCTACAAGGTGCGATTGCATATATCAGAGAAGATACAACCCCGCTTGCAAGCTACCTATTTACGCAGTCATCAGATGCGATTAATAAGGCCTCTAGGGAGTTAGCTGCGGGTGCGCTTGCTATTAATGAAACGATTATTCACGTTGCAGTAGAGTCATTACCATTTGGTGGGTTAGGGCATTCTGGAATGGGGCAGTACCATGGCGAAGAAGGGTTTTATACTTTTAGTCACAAGAAGTCGGTGTTGCACTCTAAAAACACCAAATGGCGCAATAAGATGCTGCTCGGTCATTCTAAGTTGTTAACCAAGCCCTTAGAGTGGTTATATTTGCGAAAATAATAATAAATATGGGGCGCTGAAATGCGCAGACCGCTTAGTAGCGATGCACTGGCCTAGCTTCCTAAAGCCAGTTCACCGCTACAACTGTGCTAAATTACTTAGTTCTTGTTTCAGCTACATATTTACCGGCTTGAATACGCTCGTAAATACTATTGGCAAGCTCCGTTGCTTGCTCTATTTGTGAAGGTGAAAGCTGTTTCTCATCAAGGAGGCGACTTTTTGTTGCTTCTGCATAACCATTGAACTCTGCTAAGGTGTTCCAAACATAGGAGCGCTCAATACTCTTTTCAACACCTAACCCCTGGAAGTACATCAAAGCTAAATTGAACATGGCTAAGGTATAGTTGTTTGCTGCAGCTTTTTCGTACCAGTTTAGAGCCTGACGGTAGCTTTGCGTTACGCCATCTCCGTTAGCATACATAAGTGCAACGTTAAATTGTGCTGCGGGCATGTTTTTGTTTGCCGCTCGTTTCATTAATTCAACGTACTTTGAACGATCTTTTTTTACACCGCGACCTTCGTCATACATCACTGCCAGAGCAAACATTGCATCTGCTTCCCCAAGTTTTACGGCTTGTTGAAATAACTCAGCAGCTTTGCGCTGGTTTTTGATAACGCCATAGCCACCTTCATACATTACACCTAATTGATAAATACCTGGGGCATAATTCATTTCTGCTAAATAGTTGAATTCTTGTAGCGCCTCTTCAAATCTGCCGGCATTAAGCGCATCAATACCTTCCTCTAATCCTGCGTTTGCAAATGGCGCTTGGCTAAGTAATGCCAACATGACACATGCCTTGGAAATTTTGCCTAACATCATAGATCTCCTTTAGGTAGCTATGCTTATTGTATTGTTTGTTATTCTAATCCCAGAAACAAGGATTTACAAAATTCAAATCTAAAATGCGATTGCTTACGTTAATATAAAATAATAAAAAAGAGCAGGGTAGTGGAATGAAAAAGGGCGTGCTATTGATTTTCTGTGTCACCATTTTGGTTGGTTGTAGCCAACGTTTGGCGTACAACAACCTTGGGTGGCTTGCGAGCTATTATATATCGGACTTTGTGGATCTCACCGATCAACAAGAAGACCAACTAGAGTCTGATGTTGAAGCCTTGGTCAATTGGCATAGACAATCAGAATTACCCAAATATCAGTCTCAAGTTCAATCACTTATCAACAATTGGCAGGAGATGACAGAAGCGGATGTAGTGGCACTGTTCGATACCACACGTCACTACTGGTATTCTGTTGTCACTCAAGTGTTTCCAAAGTTAGTGCATCATTTAAACACGTTAAATCGGCAACAAAAGGAGATGCTCATCACTAACTTGGAGGCTCAGTTGCTAAAGGATGAGTGGCAAGACGGAGATCAGTATCGCCGATATGAGCGTTGGCTTGGTAAGCTGAATAACGCTCAAAGAGCGATAATAAATGAGCATTACCAGCAAGGAGAATTTGCACGGCAAGTGTGGCGTGCTCATCAACAGCGCCGCTTCAACCAATTTAAGCAAGCGCTAATGCTCAGTAATGACGAGCACCTATCTACGGACTTATTTCAAAAAGCGATTGTTACTGAACCACAGCAGCTGCCTGCACGCATCGTTGAAATACAAAATAGAAGAATAGCTGCGACCGCATCTTTAGCAATACGGCTAAGAGCGACAATGAGCGATAAACAAGAGGCGCATTTTGAGGAAGAGCTCCGCGATTTGCTGGAGCTATTAAAGAGTTTGTAACGCCTTAACCTAATTTTTTAATGCGCGTCGGCTGGTGTGCTTTGGCATACTCAAGTCTATTTAAGCGTTTGGTTGTGTGATAACCGTCTAAGCTTGAAATTGCAACGCTCTCTAGTGCTTCTATATCAACATAGCCGTCTGGCTGTAGCGCAATTTCATCGACATGCAAAGCGGTTATCTCTCCTATGACCAACTCGGTATCATTGAGTTTTATGCGTTGGTGATCTCGTAGTTCGAGTGCGTACTTTAGACGGCTTTCTCCTACGAAGGGAGCAGAGAAACCGTTTAAATATTCAGCAGTAAGCCCTGTGTGCTCGAATTCGGACTCTGTTTTATCATACCGTGCTGAGGTTTGATGAGCTGCGGTATAAATCTGTGCATTTACTTGGTTAATAGTATAAGTCTTGGTTTCTAATATGTTTTCAAGTGTATGCCTTGAAACACTATGGGGGCGAAATATAACCCCAACTAATGGCGGACACGCACCGAGGTGAAACACAGAGCTAACAATAGAGAGGTTTTCTTGTCCTGCACTATCCACTGTACCAATTAGGTTTGCGCTTTTAAAACCAGAGAGAGAGTTTACCAACAACGCACGGTAACGCTGTTCAAGTTTGTTAATGTCTTCGTTTGAAAAGTGTTTCATTATTTATCTACCAATCGATCGGTTTATTTTGCCAGTCTACATAACTTACGGTGCCATCAACTTTTTGTCTCGCAATAATATCGCTGAGTTGTGCTGCTACGAATGTGGGACTAAACAGCTTTTGACTAGGTACATTGGCTTGAAAAGGTTTAGATAGCGGAGTATCGGTTGTGCCCGGGTGAAACAGTACCAGCTTGATGTTTTTTGCTCGCCTTGCAAGTTCCACGGCAGCGGACTTAAACATCATGTTTAAGGCGGCTTTAGAGCTGCGATAGCTATACCAACCGCCAAGTTGATTGTCACTGATGCTACCAACTCGGGCGGATAATGCTGTTACCACGCATGAATGTTTACCTTTCAAGGTTGGGAGCAGGGCTTGCAACCACAACATAGGCAGCATTGTATTTATGTTAAACAGCATCATGCTGTAATCGAGGTCTATTTCCTCCAGCTTTTTTTCTGGTAGCTTGCCATCTTCTCTGTGTAGCACTCCGTTAAAGATAGTAACGCCTACAATAGTGAGGTTGAGCTCTTTTATAGATTTACCGACTTGAGAAATTTGACTTGGTGAATAATCGCATTGAAAGTGAGCCGCTATATTTTGGTCATGACCGCTAGGTTTTTTTGAGATGCTAATCACTTTTAGGTCAGGGTTGCGATTGGCCTGCTCGGTGATAAAAGCTTTGGCAATCTCTGAACTGGCGCCAATCACCACAATCGCCTTATCTGTCACTGTCACACTTCCCTTTTTGATTAATACCACATTGATTTGGCATCAGTAAATTCGATATTTTCATTCTATGGGCTGCAAAAAATAGATAAAATTTGTCCGCGATAAACTTTACGCCAGGCAGGCGAAGTAACCCTAGCCAGCGATGCTTGCCTACTGTCCTCCATACGCCTACCGTGACATCTAGCCCGAGAAGAAGCTGGCCTTGATTGTCATAAGCATGGAGTTTGGTCATAGCGGCTTGTTTGCTAATTTCGGGGAAGTCCTGCTCAAAGCGCAAGCTATGAATGTTTACTAGATCTAGTTTATTTGCCTTGTCTGCACTTTTTAACGCGTCCATTTCTTTCATACATAGTGGACAGTTACCATCATAAAATACAATCATTCCCAAACCGTATTAACGTGATTCTTTGTCATTTTTTTACGTTATTGTCTTGAAAATAGATCGTTCGCAATTAAAAAAATTCTCGGTATAGTGAAGTTCGAGTATCTTTTCATCAAGGAGATTGTATGACAGAGCAATACACAAGCCTACGCAGTAACGTAAGCCTTCTAGGCCAGATGTTAGGACAGATAATTCAACAAGCACAAGGGCAAGAGACGTTAGACAAAGTTGAAGAAATCAGGCATTTGGCAAAATCCTCCAGAAGTGGGAACGAGTCAGATAGGCTGGTATTAATCGAAACGTTACGCAGTTTAAGTGACGAGGCTTTATTGCCTGTTGCCCGTTCATTCAATCACTTTCTAAACCTTGCAAATGTTGCTGAGCAATTTCACACCATCTCAAAATCGGGGGCGCCAGACGGCGTGATGGGTGAAATAGACCGCACACTCGACGAGTTACAAAGCAAAGTAGAAGCAGGTGAGTTGACTTTAAATGAAGTCGCTGACGTGATCAGCAAACTTAAAATTGATTTAGTGTTAACAGCGCACCCGACAGAAGTGACTCGACGAACCATAATCAACAAACATGTGGAGCTAAGCGAGTGTTTAAAGCTGTTGGAAAACATTTCAGGTGAAGACCCTGTTTACGATGAAGTACTTGATCGCATTGAACAGTTAATTTCTCAGGCATGGCATACCAGTGATATTCGAGAGAAGCGACCGACACCTCTGGACGAGGCAAAGTGGGGTTTTGCGGTTATTGAGAATAGCCTGTGGGAGGCAGTACCGAAGTTTGTTCGCTATTTTAATACGCAAGTTAAAACACGATTAAATTTACAATTACCTGCACACTTTAGCCCAATTCAACTGACTTCTTGGATGGGAGGTGACAGAGACGGAAACCCATTTGTTACCTCGCATGTTACTCAGTCTGTACTAGATCATGGTCGTTGGATGGCATTGGATTTATACCGTCGAGACTTACAAACGCTTGGAGCTGAGCTGTCGATGCGTCACGCGTCAGCACCTTTTAGTGAACGTGCCAATGGTAATCACGAGCCTTATCGCTATGTGCTCAAACAGCTGCGGGCCGATGTAGAAGAAACTATTGCGGCGCTAGAGTATAAGATCAAAGGTATGCCTTCTCAGTACCAAGATAAAATAAAAGAAGTGGTTCAAATCAGAGAGCCACTTGAAGCCTGTTATCAGTCTTTGGTTGCCTGCCGCATGAGTAATATTGCTGATGGATTACTATTAGATGTATTGAGACGAATAGACTGTTTTGGTGTGTCCTTGTGTAAATTGGATATACGTCAAGACTCGGCAAGGCACACTGAAGTATTTTCTGAGCTCACGCGTTATCTCGGGTTGGGCGATTATGCGCAGTGGCAAGAGGAAGATAAACAGGCCTTTTTGCTTACAGAGCTGAGCTCTAGACGGCCGTTACTACCGCGTCACTGGCAACCGAGTGCAAATGTCCAAGAAGTAATAGAAACATTTGAAGTTATTGCCCAGCAAGATAGCAGTGCTTTGGGTATTTATATTATATCAATGGCACAAAGTGCATCTGACATACTCGCGGTGTACCTATTGTTACAAGAAAGCGGTTGCCAATTTGATTTACCTGTTGCCCCATTATTTGAAACCTTAGATGATTTAAATAACGCACAAACAGTCATTTCCGGTTTGTTTGATAACACCTGGTATAAAGGAACTATTGGCGCAAAACAGTATGTAATGATTGGCTACTCCGATTCAGCAAAAGATGCGGGTATGATGGCTGCTGGCTGGGCACAGTATGAGGCTATGGAGCAGCTGGTTACGTTGGCTGATACAAAAGGTATTGAACTGGTTTTATTCCACGGTCGGGGTGGTACGATTGGTCGCGGCGGTGCTCCAGCTGCTCAAGCGTTACGCTCACAACCACCAGGCTCGTTAAAAAGTGGATTACGAGTCACCGAGCAGGGTGAAATGATCCGCTTTAAATTCGGTTTACCGAAAGTGGCGATGCAAAGTCTCTCTATCTATACCTGTGCAATTCTTCAAAGTAACTTATTACCTCCTCCAAAACCCGAGCCTACTTGGGTTGAAGTAATGCGCACAATCAGTGAGGCCTCTTGTCATAAGTATCGACAAGTAGTTCGGGAAACGCCTGAGTTTGTTCCTTACTTTAGAATGGCTACGCCAGAGCAAGAACTATCTAAGTTACCGCTCGGTTCAAGGCCATCCAAGCGTAACCCACAAGGCGGGGTTGAAAGCTTAAGAGCGATACCGTGGATTTTCGCTTGGAGCCAAAACCGCCTGATGCTACCTGCATGGTTAGGCGCTAAGGAAGGGCTCGAGGCTGCAATTGAAGCCTTTGGCAAAGACACCTTGCAGCAAATGAGTGCGAAGTGGCCGTTTTTTAGAACACGCCTTGAGATGCTAGAGATGGTATTTTGTAAAGCAGACCTTTGGTTGAGCGAAATGTACGATACCAGTCTTGTCAGCGCTGAATATAAAGGTCTTGGTGATGAACTAAGAGAAAATTTACAACAAGCAATCGAGCTTATTAGAGGGCTTGCGCCTGAGTCTTCATTACTATCGCAGCAGCCTTGGATTAAAGAGTCAATAGCACTTAGAAACCCTTATACTGATCCGCTGAATCTATTGCAGGTGGAGCTTCTTAAACGTGTGAGAGAAGACACAAATCATGACCTAGAGCTCGCCTTAATGATAACGATGACGGGAATAGCTGCTGGAATGCGAAATACTGGTTGATGTGCCATGTGGGATAATTTATTTACACGGTAATTAACATTTGTATTGATCATATTAAAAAAACCAATCCCAATGGATTGGTTTTTTCATTTTGTTTAGTTTTTTAATCTTATATTTGTTGACAGTAATTCTCATTGAGCTATAAAATGTGCGGCTGGTTCAACCAGTTATTATATTTGTTTTAGTCAAGAATAGTTCGGTGATAGGTTTTCGAAATATGCACAAAATTTCTACTAGCGTCACATTCGATGAGTGTCATGATTTAATTATGATGAAGGTCAGAGGTGTTGCTACTGCAAATGATGTTGTCAGCGCGTATGAAAAAGCTAATTTGTACGCTAAAAAGCATAATAGTAGTAAAGTCCTAGTAGATGTGAGCGAGCTGGAACACCGTTTTGCGGCTATTGATATTGTCAATATTATGCCAAAAGTTGTACATCATATTGGTAATCTGCATATCGCACGAGTAGTGGGTTTTGAAGGCTACATGCACGACTTATTCTTACAAAAAGTAAAACGCTTTAATATCAGCGCCGAGAATTTTGAATGCTTTAAATCTGCAAGAGAATGGTTGAGTCGACTCTAACTCTTGCGTAAACTATCCTGCCATAGATAAACATGACAACAATATGGCAAAACAAGAACTATCTCTAAAAAACGCGTTGAAGCAAGATGCCATAGCTAAACGCGGAATATTCAGTTATGACCTTTTAACTACCTACAAAGCACGCTTTCAATTGTCGGAGTCTGAACTGGAAGCGGTGTTACTTGAAGTTGCAGCAGAATTTGCAACGCCTCCTATTTCACATTTTTATGTTGGTGCTATTGCTTGGGACGATAAGTCCGGCCAAGCGTTTTTAGGCGCCAACCTTGAGTTTTCTCATCAAGCTCTCTCTTTGGTGGTACATGCTGAGCAAGCTGCAATCAACAATGCGTGGCTAAATGGGGCGGCAGAAATTTCAACAATGACAATCAATGCTGCACCTTGTGGCTTTTGTCGTCAGTTCATGAATGAATTAAGCACAGCTAAAGAACTTGATATTTTATTGCCTTCGGGCAAAACAACGCTCAATGCGCTGCTGCCGACTTCATTTGGTCCCGACGACTTAGACAACCAAGAAAAACTGTTTGCACAGCATCCACACAGCGAAGCAGTTTTGGGTCTTCCTGCAACGGTAAGTGACAAGTTGTATCAACACTATCTTGCTTCTTATTGCCCTTACACAAAAAATCGCAGTGCGGTGGAAATAACGTTAGCAACTGGAGAGCGCTTTTTTGGCCGATACGCTGAAAATGCAGCTTATAATCCAAGTTTGTCGCCGCTACAGAGCGCATTAAGTCAGTTGGCAATGTCAGGAAGAACGTTGTTGGACGCTGATGTGGAGTCAATTACACTTGTGGAAAAACGCGGCAAAGCGAACCAGCACGCGGTGAGTTTAGCTGTGCTCAGTGCCTATGACGCGCAAAATCTATTAAGGCATGTAGAGATTGAGTAACTACTCAATCTCTATCATTCTCGAGCCTTAGCAGCGAAGATCGGCTTGAACCTACTTATTACAGTTAAGATCAAGCAGAAGTAATTTTACTTGTGTTGATGTAAAAGGATGTCCGCCGCTTTTAGTACCGCAGTAACCGCTTTTTTCTCGACGTCATGGTGGTCGACATTAGGTATCTCTTGACGTGTTCTGTTCACGAGTACGCCTGCAAGGCAAGCTGCTTTTAACCCTAATGCTGCACACATAGTGAATAAGGTTGCAGACTCCATTTCGTAATTCATAACATTTAACTTTTGCCACTCAGCACACGAGCCTTGGTATGCCTTACGTACATATCCTGAGTAAGTGTCATAACGCTCTTGGCCTGGATAAAAAGTGTCGCTTGATGCTGTGATACCGACATGATGGGTAATACCAAGCGATTCACATGCTTGAACCATTGCTGAAGTTGCGCCAAAGTCGGACACCGCTGGAAATTCAATTGGTGCAAAATGTTGGCTAGCTCCATCTAAGCGCACAGAGGCAGTACTAACTAGGATATCCCCTTCATTGATGTGTGGCTGAATAGCGCCTGTTGTACCAATTCTTAGAAAAGTGGTGATACCAAGTTGGGCTAGCTCTTCAACAGCGATGGAAGTTGATGGACCACCAATACCTGTTGAGCAAATTACTACTGGACTTTCATTTAAAAAGCCAAGGTAGATATGAAATTCGCGAGTTTGTGCTAAGCACACCGGAGAGTCTAAATATTCAGAGATACGCTTTGAACGTTCTGGATCACCCGGAACAATTGCGAGTGAGGCGCCTTTTAGGTCGGCTTTGGTAAGACCTAAGTGAAATACCTTTTCCATAGTAAACCTTAGTGATTAGTAAAGCGTAATGTTTATAGTTAATGCCTTTCAAGTACAGGACAGATGTCCTGTTTGGGCGCGGCGATTCTTAAATTATAGCTTGTTCTAGCTTGCGGGATTGTCAATGTTCCACTAAACCTAAACATGAGAGCAACTACGAGGAATGGTTATGCCTGCTACACATTCTATAGATAAAAATCACCAGTTTGCGCGTTGCTTTGAGTGCAATAAAGTACCTGCGATGGCGCCGTTTCATTGGCTTGCACTAGCGTGCAAAGATTTGGCTAATGCCCCTTTACTAAGTTTACTATACGGACTGATCTTTACCTTAATTCCAGCTACCATCATGTGGCTTGTGTATCAATCTGGCACCCATTTGGTGATCCTGCCTGCCGCTGTTGCCTTTGCATTAATTGGCCCTGCTTTTGCCGCGGGGTTGTATGATGTTGCATGGGAACTGGAGAAAGGTCACAAGCCAACTTTGATACATAGCCTGAAGTCTATGTTTAGAAACCCCGCAGGAGAGTGGGGGTTTGCAGTGCTATTAATGGTTATCATGATCGTGTGGATGCGCCTTGCAGCACTAATTCACGCTTTGTATCCAAACGTACCCAACCCCACATTTGAGCAACTCTCAGCATTTTTAGCCTTGGGCTCTATTGTGGGAGGGATCTTACTGGTATGTGTGTTTGCAATTTCGGCATTTACCCCACAAATCATGATGGAGCGTCGCGTCGATATTATGACAGCAGTGATAAGCTCTATGCATGCCGTGAAAGAGAATTTCGGCGCTATGGTTGTGTGGTGTGGAATTTTGGTATTCCTCGTTATGGTCGGGTTTGCTACTGGAACTGCTGGTTTTATCGTGATTATGCCACTGCTTGCATACGCCAGTTGGCATGGGTATATCGCTGTTATTAAAACCAAAGTACCGCGTCATTACGAATAACTAAACATCCTCTATGAATAATCAACCAGAGTGTATTGCTTGCATCAATGCGCTTTGGTTGACTTCCCAATTTAAGCTGTTATACGTTCACCAACTTATATCTAATGCGCAGATTCAAGCTAACGAAAAACGAGTATGATAATTTGCTAAGTGCATGATTATTGTTAAGTTAACTTGTTTTCTGGCAATGTTTCTGAGATTTGGGCTGATCTTGAAGGCAACTCTTACACGAATACCGTGAATAAGTTGGCTGGAATTTTCCGAATCGCATGATTATTCACAAAAAAGGGGATAGCGATGTCTGATAGTAAACAACAATTCCACAAAAAACTGGAGCACTGTTTATGTCCACCGGGGGATGGTGTTTTCACCGTAAACACTGCAAAAGAGAGAAAGGATGCGTTGAGACAAAAGCTATATGGGCAAACTGAAGGTATTGACACCCTGTGGAAAGCATCTATGAATAGCCTTACTGATAGTGAAAAAAAAGCAGCCATTTTGGGGATTAGTTCAGATTGTGGTGGCGGTATTTTACGCGGAGCGAATTGGGGACCTCTATTTTTACGTTCCACACTAATAGAGCAACAGCCGCATACAAGTGCTTTTGATCTTGGTGATGTAAGAGTTATTCCGCATCTGCTTCATGATAAGTACCTAAATGAGAGTACGATCAGTAATTGTCAAAAAGCGCTCTATGCAGACCCTGAGAGCGAATATTACGTGTCACCTTTATCCATTACAGAAGATGTCTGTGATGGTTTTTACGAGAATTACCCTGATAAAGGTATCTTTGGTATAGGTGGCGACCATTCGATTAGCTATCCGCTTACCAAATCGTACCTGAAAGCAAAACGTGCTCGCGGTATAAAAACAGCAATTATTCATTTTGACGCGCATACGGATTTACTGGTTGAGCGCTTAGGTATTGATTTATGCTTCGGTTCTTGGTGTACACATATTTTGGAGTTTCTGCCTGCACCTTCTCACCTCGTGCAATTTGGGATCCGCTCAAGTGGTAAGCCTAAATCGCATTGGGAGTCGACATTTGGTGTGAAACAACACTGGGCGCATGAAATTAGAGAACGAGGAGCGCAAGCAATCGTTGACGAAGTTATCGCACAGTTAAAAGCTGATGGTGTTGAAGAGCTGTATGTTAGTTTCGATATTGACGCGTTAGATGAAGCATTTGCTTCAGCGACAGGGACACCTGAAGCTGGAGGCATGACGCCAGAAGAAGCGATGTTGATTTTAAGCGCATTGCATGAAGAGTTTAAGATAACTGGTGCAGATATGATGGAAATCGCGCCGTTCACCGACAGTTCTTTAGCCGGTCAATCAAGCTCAGAAACGACACTAAGAGAAGGTGCCAAGTTAAGCGCATTTTTAATCGATGCGATTAACAACAGCTAAAAAACCTTGCTTATGTCAGTGGTGGGTGATCTAGTTTTTACCCACCATATCTCCAGTTAAAAAACTAATACCAATTTTCTTAATTAAGTGGTCTATTTTGAGGCGAGAAAATCTTGTCGATAACTCCGCTACCGCGTCCTGCTATCGCTAAGGTACCTACATCCATATAAGCAAGACAGAAATTTTGCTATTTATATGTTCTAAATAATAAATTTTTAACGCTGTTAGCGTCAGATTTACTCCTTCAAATTGAGCAAGTATTAAGTCAAATTGGTATAACGTCTGCTCTTCTCCCAAAACTTTCCTTTTGTGTTAAAAATTGCTCAACTCCCAAGTTAAGACTATATTATTCAAGTTACTACGGGAGAGTTTCATGAAGGGTATACTTTGGTTTTGTATGGGCACACTAGTAATTAGTTTCTGTGCTGGCGCGTTTACCTTGAATATCGTGACTGAGAATTTTCCGGATTTTCAATATCAGAATGAAAAAGGAGAATTGATAGGGCGAGCGGCCGATAAGGTGAAAACGGTGCTTGACGATGCAGGGATAAAATACACCATTAACGTACTCACTTGGCCAGCAGCTTACAATGCCGCTTTAAGAAAAGATGATACTTGTGTCTTTTCAACTGCTCGAAACAACGTAAGAGAAAATGAGTTTGAATGGGTGTTTCCTATTGATGCCTTTACGACCTCTTTTTATGGGCTTCGCGAAAATGAAATTGAATTAGAGTCTTTAGAGGATGCCAAACGTTATCGCACGGCGGTAATAAGAGATAACTTTAGCCACCAGTTTTTAATGGAACATGGTTTTATAGAAGGAAAGCAACTGTTAATCATCAACTCTTTTGATAAAGTGTTTGAGTTGCTTAATACAAGAAAAGACTTTGTTGATTTGGTGGTATTGAGTGATGCTCAGTTTAGGTTTCGAAGAACACAAGAGCAAACGGCTTATTTATTGGAACCGGTGTATACTTTGGATGACTTCAGTACATCATTATATTTCGCGTGTAACAAAAATGTGCCCAAATACATTCTTAATAAAATACATGAAACCTATCAATCTCATTATTCAGTGCATTAGCTCAAACACCTCAAAAGCTTCAAAACAGGTAGCGATTATGATGCTAAGAATGGGCAAAAATAGGGCTTGGTAACAAGACTTTTTAACCTGGATAGGCTGTTTGTTCGAGCTCACCAGTATAGAGCGATGAGCTCGATTTTAAATTTGAAAATAGAAGGGGAGGTAAGCCGGACTATTTTTTTATCTCAGGCCATTGAAAACCATGAAAGGTGTCAAGGTATAGCTGTTCTACTTTTGCTCGAGCCCAAGGCGTTCGTCGTAAAAACTTTAAACTGGATTTGACGCTCGGGTTATCCTTAAAACAGTTTATGTCCACGGCGGCTGACATGGCTTTCCAGCCAAGCTGTTGCTCTAGTTTAATAATTATTTCTTCTAGCTTGACCCCATGTAGTGGGTTGTTTGCTTGGGTACTCATTAATTGCTTCTATATTGACGACTATAATTGTTGTTAGTTTACCTGAATTTTCTTGATAATTTCAGGCCTTATTGGTTTACCTGATGTATCTGCTTTAATCCAAATAAGCTGACCATTGTCTTCGTTGTGTTTTTTGGGAGCACATACAAAGAGCATATCGAATTGCTGCAACAGTGCGCCTTCGCTATATGACTCTCCTTGGTACCAACATACTCGTTTGGGTAACTCGCCATAAAGTCTTAACTCTTGGGGACTCAGTGCTAAAACACTGGGTGAGATCAAAGTTGCTGTTATTAAACCTATTAAAAACTTCATCAAATTTAAAATTTTGAACTAGAGTGTAAAAAGAATATAGAAGAATAAGGAAAAATGACAATGGCATTAGATCAAAAATTATTGGATGAGCTAACCTTACTTGCCAGGTTTCCTAGGCATAGCTTACATCAGGGGATTAAAATTCACAGTAATGCACCAGAAGGGATCCAGGGCGCTGCGATGCGTCTATTTGAAAAAGGGGTTATTGATAGCCCCGATGGAGGGTATTTAACCGATTTGGGCCATGACCTTATCGGCCATTTTGATCACGTTTATAGCGCGCTGAAATAAAAAGGTTTGATTTACGGGGTGATATGCCCAGCATATAACCCCATACAACAGATCTATCTCGTAATTAAGTTACTGTGCATCTAATTGATTTTCAGGCGCGGCATCAGAAAACGCGCTTAGCGTATTGCAATGCTCATATACTCGAGCGATCTTAGGAAATGCAGTCATATCCACTTTAAAACGCAGTGCATTAAATACTTGTGGCACTAAACAAACGTCGGCTAGTGTAGGCTCTGTACCAAAGCAAAATTGACCATCACCAATCATAGGTTCTAGCTTTTTAAAGCCCTCGATAACCCAATGACGATACCATTCGTTTTTCTGGTCGTCAGATGCGCCTAGCTCGTTTGATAAGTATTTAAGTACACGTAAATTATCAATAGGGTGGATATCACAAGCAATGGCATAGCAAAAATTTCTTACTTGTGCTTTTTGCCATGGATCTTGTGGTAACAAAGCTTGGCCGCTTTGCGTTTCTTCCAACCACTCCAGTATTGCTAAAGATTGCGCAAGGACGCCGTGCTCTGTTTCTAAAGCAGGAAGTAAGCCTTGACCATTTTTACTTAAATATGCCTCTGCGCTTTGCTCAGATTTAAGCAAGTTTACAGGCACTAACTCATGGCTCAAACCCTTTAAGTTTAAAGCAATACGCACACGGTAGGCGGCTGAGGAACGAAAATAAGTATATAGTTTCAACATAATCTTTATGCTCCTTTAAAGTACTTTTTAATGCCTTTCCAGCAATCAGCATAATTAGGCTGACGTGCTTTGCCTTCAAGAGCATACTTAGTTGGAGAGATAATGTAACGTGACTCAAACATAAACGCGAGCGTGTTTTCATAGCGCTGCGGCGCAAGCTCTGCATTGCTCGCTTTTTCAAATACATCCGCTTCTGGACCATGTGGAGACATGCAGTTATGCAGGCTCATACCACCTGGTACAAAGCCATGCTCTTTAGCGTCGTAGACCCCTTCGATTAACCCCATAAACTCACTCATGATATTACGGTGATAATAAGGAGGGCGGAAGGTATTTTCTGCCACCATCCAGCGCGGTGGGAAGATCACAAAGTCTACATTGGCAACACCTGGTGTGCCTGATGGCGAAGTCAGTACAGTGAATATTGATGGATCGGGGTGATCAAAACTTACTGTATTCATCACATTAAATCGCGCTAAGTCATATTTGTATGGAGCGCTATTACCTGTCCATGCAACCACATCAAGTGGCGAGTGGCCAATGTCACAGCGAAATAAGTTACCGTTGAACTTGGCAACCAGTTCAAAATCGCCTTCTATGTCTTCAAAGGCAGCCACTGGGTATTGGAAATCACGCTCGTTAGTATAACCATTTGCGCCAACGGGACCTCGCTCCGGCAAGATGTAGGGATTGCCGTAGTTTTCACAAATATAACCGCGAACTGTATCGCTGAGTAGCTCAACTCTAAATTTAATCCCACGAGGGATAACGGCAATCTCACCTGGTTTAATCGCGAGTTTTCCGCACTCGGTATGTAAAACGAGTTCACCTTGCTGTGGGACGAATAGCAATTCGCCATCCGCATTATAAAAGTAACGTCCCTCCATCGATGCGTTAGCAACATATACATGAATACCTATTCCGCTTTGTCCGTTGGCACTGCCGTTAGCTGCCATAGTGACCAAGCCATCAATAAAATCCGTTTTCTCTTGTGGTATATCGATAGGATCCCAACGCAACATAGAAGGTGGAGTCGCTACCTCTGTAATAGGGGCTGTGCGTAGTAAACCATTATCAATGGCCTCGTATTCTCCTTGTAAGACGGAAGGACGAATACGGTAAAACCAATTTCTGCGGTTATCAGCCCGAGGCGCTGTAAATGCTGTAGTGTTATATTGCTCTGCATAAAGGTCGTATTTTACTTTTTGCGGTGAAAATTGACCAATAGGTAAAGCGCCTGGCAATGCTTCACTTTCAAACTCATTACCAAACCCTGTTAAATATTGAAGTTCTTGGCTCATCTGTCTCGACTCCTTACTGTTTTATAGTAAGATACTCTCATGTGAGAGTATTTTCAATCTTCACCGTTGAGTAAGGCCGTAAAGTTATTATGACACTTAGGAGCAATTGATAATGACAAAAAAAGATGAAAAGCCACTGAATATTAAAGAGTTTTTACCATATCAATTAGTTTCGTTGTCAACAAAAGTGAGCAATGACTTTGCACAGGTGTATAAACAGCAAGGGAAACTGACACAGCCGCAGTGGCGGGTGCTGTCCCATGCGATACAACATAATGGGATCACAGCAGCACACATTTGTGAACTGGCAAACATGGACAAATCAACCGTTTCGAGGGCGATCAAGCAGTTACAAGACAGAGAGTTGATTGAGATGTTAGTGAGTTCAAGTGACAAGCGTGCAAAGACTATTGCGGTGACAGAGCAAGGAAGAGTGCTTTATCAAACGTTAACGCCACTTGCTCTAGCATGGGAAGCCGAGCTACTTAGTTGTTTTAGCGATGAGCAGAAAGAAAAGTTTATTGAATTATTAACGGTGCTTAATAATAGACTAGTGAATAGTGATACCAGCAATGCTGATTAACGAAAAAGGCCAGCATTTGCTGGCCTTTGGAAGGTTATCTAATTATCTGTTAGATATTAGAATGTGTAACGAATACCAATTTTAGCTTGCCATGCTGATGCGCCTTTATCGATAGTCGAGTAGTTACGAACATCTGCACCCTTATAACGAGGAGAGATAATGAGCTTGCCATCGTCGTCTAAGCCACCAAAGTCATAAACAGCTTGGTCAGAGTAACCTAATTTCTTCTCTATACCCCAGTCACTGTTTAGTAGGTTAGCAAAGTTTTCGATCATAAAGTAAAGCTCACCTTTATGCTCTTTGTAGAAACCTGGGATCTCTTGCTTAAAGCTTACATCCATAGTAGTAACCCAAGGTTGAGTGCCTGTGTTACGGTCAAGCAGTTGGCCACGCTCGGTGATACCAGCGCGATTAAGTAAGGTCTCTAACTCGTTCCAAGATAGTCTTGATTCTTCCCAATTTACATTGGCGTCATCAGGGCCCGATGGAATGTAAGCTAGGTATGCAGAGGTACCAGCAAAGTCGCGAGTATCACCAAAGTCATAGTCATTATAAGACCCCATTGTGTAGCTAAATGGACGACCAGAGCGACGCTCAAAGAATACGTTAAACTTAGACGCGTAACCGTCAAAGAATTCAGTTGTATAGCGTAGATTTAACTTGAAGCTGTGCTCAACTTCGTAGTGGCCGCGGCCAACCAACTCAACGTTACGGCTGTGCGTGGTTGCATGTTTATAGTTTCCATCAGCTTGAGATGCGCTGCCTGGAGAAACATCTTCAACATCTTGGTTTGTATAGCTTGCTGAAACATAAAGCCCGTTATCCCACTCTTTAGCAATAGCCGTGCTAATGATAACTGAACGCGCGTCTTTATCTGCGTTAGTCATCATGATGTCGTAGTTATCTCTTAACTCACCAGAGTACTTGTTTTCATATATGATACGACCTGTTGCAGAACGAACAATATCGCCGTTTTCATCAAGTTTAGGGGTAATAGAAGTATTCTTCCAAATCGCTTCATCTTGCTTATTGTGATAAGCAAGTTCAGCTGTCCACTTAAAGCCATCGCCTAATAGCTCTGAATCAAAGTCATATTCAAAGCCAATTTGAGCACGAATACTTGACGGTAACTCGAAGTTTGGATCTGTATAGGCTGTGCTACCTGCGCCTTGCTGTAGAGAATCTTGAATTGGTTGTGGCACACGAGTGAAGTCAACTTGCTCAACGCCAGCGAAGTAATCGTTGATAGCGTCTTGGTTTGCGCTAACCTGCGTTAACCCGTCTTTTTGGAATGGGTTGTTAAACCAAACATTTGGGATACCGCCGTGGAAGCGACCAACACCGCCATTAATGGTGAGTGATTCAGTGGCATAATACTTGAAGCCGATACGTGGTAAAATGATATCTGCACCATCCAAGTTTTCTTGGTTAGTATAGCCGTATGTTTCTTGGAATGCGGTATTTAACGTTGGCTTATCGCTTGAAGATAAGCGCTCGTAACGAACACCCGCCGTCATTTCAAGGTCGTCAGTCACATAGAACTTATCTTCAATATAAAGCGCAAGTTGTTCACGTGTAGCATCATAAGCTAAGTCATTGACATTGTTAGTATAAGCATTGGTATAAGAGAACTTATAGTCATCATACTTATTTAAGAACAGCTTTTTGTTTTCAAAATCTTTTATGCTACCAAACGTCCAGCTACCTCTTGAGTCTTCACCGAACAAGTTGTACAGGCGCTTGCTCTCGTACTGACCACCGAAGTTAATCTCGTGGTCACCCATTAGGTAAGTTGCATCAAGAGTAAACGCGTATGTTTCGGTTTCAGACTCGTTAACATGACGGTATCTATCGCGTCCAAACTGGAAGCCAGCACCGCGCTCACCAAAAAGGTTTACACGAATATTGCCTAGATCTGAGTTTGTAACGCTATCGTTTGTTACGTTTTTATACGCAAGGCCAACCTCTGTCGAGAAATCATCCGTCCAATCAGAGTATAATTTGGCAGCGAAATTATCGAATTTAGTCGTATAGGTATAACGACTTGACGCCATTGATACTGTGTCGCCACCTGTTGCGAAGCCTCTTGCATCTTCTTCATCTTGCCATTGGTAAGTGAAGTCTGCACGGTGAAGATCTGAAATGTTCCAGCTTAGCTTGATTAAGATGCTATCGCTGGTGTCTTCAGGGTTACCACCAAGCTCATCTTGAATACCATATACGCTGTTTAAAGCATTAACAAAATCGAGGTAATCCTTTTCACTAACGTCAAACTCATGAGCTGTACCTGAACCATCAAAACCGTAGTCCATGTCCATCTCTTGCTTCCAAGCGTTGTAGTTTACAAAGTAAAATAGTTTGTCTTGGATAATCGCACCACCGGTACTAAAGCCTAAACGCTTTTCGGTAACGATAGGATCTGTGCGTGCCACTTCATAAGTTCTATGGCCATCTTCATCAAGAATGTTAGAACCAGCGCGGTGGATTATTTTACCGTCAGCGTCTTTTATGTCTTCTTTGTATTTAACTTCTGAGATGTTATCTAGCTTACCTGCAAGGCTTGGTGTGCTAGTTTCGTAGAAACCAGTAAAGGTGTATTCATTAGAGCCTGACTTAGTAACTGCATTGATTGTACCGCCACCAAAGTTGCCTTTTTTAGCTGAGAAAGGTGAGGTATCTACAGAAATCTGCTCAATTGCATCAAGTGCTACCGGTGGTTGTGCTGTCGGATAACCGCCAAAGTTTAGACCGAAATCATCATTTTGACCGATACCGTCAACGGTTAAACCGTTGGTTCTTGGGTTATTACCCGCAATTGTTAGTTCGCCATTACCATTGATGCTGGCGAGTGGGTTTAAGCGTGCAATGTCTTTGATATCATTATTGAAGCTAGGTACATTTTCAATGGTATCTGCACCAAATACACTGCTTGAGCCACCAGCTTGTTGCACTAGTTTATATCCAGTGACTTCGATTTTTTCTATTTGTTGTAACGGTTGAAGCTGGTTGGTTAGGCGGTGAGTATCACCAAGCTCTAGATAAATATTGTCAAGTTGTGTATCTGAATACTTGTTAGAATCCAAGATTACGCGGTAAGGACCACCTACACGAAGGCCTTTTGCGATAAACGTACCTGACTCGTTAGTTAGAAAAGTACTTGTTGTTCCAGTTGGTTCGTGAATAACTGTAACTTTAACGTTTGCAGCGGCTTCACCGGTTGGTGTTGTAATTTTACCGCGCATTGCAGATGACGTGTCAGCAGCGTAAGCACTCACTGATACGCCAAGTGCCAGAGCTAATGCGCCAGCTACTTTAGTTAAGCGAACGTTTCTCATTATGTCATTTCCCGTGTGTTTTGACTGTTTCAATGTAAATTACTGCGAACACAACATTTTTATATCAATCCTAAAGACGTTGTGTTCATAAACATTTCTATCAACTGCGCTTTGGGTTTCTGAAGCCAGAGTCCCAAAATAGTGCTGATGAGAGTGTTTGGTCGATCTAAGTTGTGTTATCGACCTGGTATGCGCACACTAAGCTCAGTCTGTGTCGACTAAACAGTAAGCACCTCATAAGAGGTTCTCTTTCTTCCAAAACCACGTAATTAACGCTATTTCTTGATGTCAAAAAGGCCGCTTACTTAATGCGATTGGTATTAAATCAAAAAGAGCAAAAAATATACTATTCTTAATTCTGCATACTTGCGAATTATACAGTAATAATAGGGCGGTTATCAAAAGTTTATGCTTTACTTTTAAGGTTTTTTGATTGAAACAATGGTGAAAAGGTGGAGTCACTGGTGTTGTTATAACTGTTTGATAAATAAGGCTTTTGTCTTTTTTCGAGTTTGCAGCGGCCGGTACTTTGTAGTGATGATATAGGTTGTCAATACTTTCAGTTATCTTCAAAGACAACTATTCATTTACACCAAATATTTATATTTTATTTTTTGAATTTTATATTGAGCAATTTCAAAGGTTTAATAAAAATGCGTCACCTAGAGATAAAGGTGACGCATTTTACTTAAGCTGCTAACTTGTTAAGTATGCGTAGTAACTAGATATTAAAATTTATAATTAACACCTAGCTTGATACGCCATGAAGAGCGTTCCGCATCAAACGTAGTTGGTGCATCACTTTCATAACCTTCGCTGTAGATATACTGATTTGCAGCTTGGTCATACTCAACACCAACTAATTCGCGACCGTTAAAGAAGTCAGTTCTGTATACCTTACCTGCGCTACTATCAATTAAGTTAAGCAAGTTTTTCACTGAGAAGTAAACAGACCCTTTATGACCTTCCATAAACCCAGGGATTTCTTGGGTAAATTTGAAGTCTAGGCGTGTAGTCCAAGGACCATTAACAGTGTTTCTATCAACGATGCCGCCGGCTTGGCCCGCAAGACCGTGTTGATCAATTACTGCTTTCAATTGCTCATAGCTATAACCATCTGCATAGCGTACTTTGGCATCATCTGCACCAGTTGGGATGTAGGCTAAGAACTCACCATCATCGAAGTTGTTTTGTCCACCAAAAGTGTCGTAGCCATTAGCATAAATCCAGCTATATGGTCTACCTGAACTACGCTCACCTTGTAGTGAGAAAGTAGACTTGTAACCTTCAAACAATTCTGCTGCGTAAGAAATATTAAGTTTAAAGCTGTGTTCAATCTCATAGCGGCTGCGGCCAACAACTGGGTTGTTTCTATCAGCTGCATTATACTTCTCATAGTTTGAGTTCGCTGTTGACGAAGTACCGCCAACTAGAGAGGTTGCATCTTGGTTAGCGTATGAAGCGTTTACGTAAAAACCATTCTCAAATGCTTTTGACAAACTAAGTGTAAATGTTTTACGCGTACCGCCTTCACCATTGGTTAGCATGATATCTGCACGGTCACGTTCACCAGTACCTACGTAAATGTTACGACCATCAGGGCCTGTAACAACCTCTTGTGTTTCACGGTATAACTCTTTCCAGCGGACAGCATCTTTTTCGTCGACATACATAAAGCTCGCTTCTAGATCCCAGTTATCACCTAGGCCGAAATCAGAGAAGTCAGCTGAATAGTTAGCCGTGATGCCATAGCGCCACTCTGAAGGTAACTCGAAGCTTGGGTCAATTAGGTTAACGTCACCATTACCTGGAGATAAGATTGCACCCGCTGGCGCTTGTGTAAAGTCTGGGCTATTAAGGTCAACATCATCAGTATTAGCACGGACATTGATTTGGCCGTCGTTTGAGTATGAGTTTGAAATCCAAACGTTTGGTGTACCACCGTAATAACGGCCAACACCACCACTGATGGTTAAGTTATCCGCTGCTGTCCAGTTAAAGCCTACGCGTGGTAGGAAGATATCTTTTCCATCCAAGCTATTGGTATTCGAGAAGCTGTATAGGTCAGTGAATGTAGAATTCTCACGGATTAGGCCTGAAGTCGAGATTTTCTCATAACGAACACCTGCATTAATCCATAAATCATCGCGAATATCCCAACGATCTTCTACGAACATATGAAGATTTTTTACTTTAAAGTCAGCTGCAGCATCATTTGGGTTACCTGTGTAAGCATTTGAATAAGAAACGCTCTTCGCTTTACCAGCTTTAAAGTCCTCAAGTGAGGCAAATCTCCAGTCACCTCGAGAGAAAGGAACAAACTGGTTAAACACATCGATTTCTTCAACACCCACACCAAAGCTTAGGGTGTGATAATCAAATAGGTACTCACCCTCAACGTCAAAAGTAGTTGTAGTGTTCTCTAACTTATTAGCGTGACGGTAAGGATCTGTGCCGAAGTACACACGGTTATCATCAAAATCAATACGTACTTGACCAACTTTCGCATCGTTTAGCGTGTCAGAGAATGGGGCTTGGTTTGTTTTGGTGTCTTTGTATGACACTTTTACCTGTGTTGAAAACTCATCCGTCCAGTCTGAGTAAAACTGTGCTGCATAAGAGGTAATTTCTCCCTTTTTATCATACCAGTTACTCAATAATGAAAAACGACTACTATTAGTGTTTTGAGGCGTAATCGAGTTGTCTGTAGAGTCTTGGTAAGTAAATGCTGCACGATGGTAGTCATTAATATTCCAGTCAAGCTTTACGAGTAGTTTCTCACTGTCGTTATCTAGCCCCTTAGGAGTGCTACCAGTATTAACATTGTACTTGCTACTCGCAACGCTTTGGATCTCTTCAAGCTGAGCACCAGTTAACCAATCTAGTTCATTTGCCGCGCCAGAGCCGTCTACTCCCCACTCAGTAACGAATGGAGTAGTCGATTCTTCATAGGCAACAAAAAAGAATAGCTTGTCTTCGATAAGCTTACCACCAAGCGCAGCACCAAATGTTTTACGCTCATATTCTAAGTCTACATCAGTACCATCTTCACGTTTTGGCGTACCAGCCATAGAGTCATCTTCATACTCATAGAAGAATTCACCAGATAACTCATTGGTACCTGACTTTGTCACTGCATTTACAGAAGCACCGGTAAAACCAGATGCTTTTGCATTAAATGGTGTGATGTCTACTGACACTTGGTCTATAGCTAATAATGAAATCGGTGAACCATTCGTTGGGTAACCATTATCGTTTAAGCCAAAGTCATCATTTTGTTTAACGCCGTCAATAGAAATACTATTGAAGCGCGGGTTTACACCACCTACTGACATCTCACCGCGAGAGTCATCAGAGATATTAACAAGCGGGTTTTGACGCACGATATCTTTTATGTCACGGTCAAATGAAGGTGAACGCTCAATATCGCCTGCACCATAAACACTTCCCATTGTGTCTTTTGAGGCATTGATAATTGAGTGACGAGATGCACCTGTGATGGTGATTGTTTCGATATCAGAAGTTAGTTCTATATCCAGTGCCGAAGTTTTGCCAAGCGTTAGGAATAGATCTGTTAGTGTTTTATCTTTATGTTTCTTAGAGTCAATTACAACAGTGTATGGACCACCTACGCGTAAGCCAGACGCATTAAAAACACCACTCTCATTGGGAGAGAGGGTTTTCTTTGAACCTGTTGGTTCGTGAATAATTGTTACGACAGAAGAAGTATCTGGGTTACCTTGTGGCCCCACAATAGTTCCTTTAATCGTCGATGTTAAAGAGTTTGCACTGGCTGCGCCACTAACACCTACAGCTGCAACTATCGCTACAGAAAGTGCTGTTTTGCGTAAAATAGTGTTCATTATGTTGTTTCCCGTATTTTTAGAACTAGCTACAATTATATTATTTCGCAGTCACAGAAGTCTTTAGTGCTTCTTTTAGTGGCTGCGAGTCCTTATCAAAAATTTGGTTTAATAAACCAGCAAGTCTAATACCGCCTTGTTGCAGTCTAAACTTCACTGTTGGCATATGCTTGTAAATGTACCCATAACTTATTTCAGTTTCATTGCTGTTATATACATTTTCGGCAATATTATTTGATTCAAGTAGCCAATCAGCTGGTGCGCTGTTTAAATATTCAGCAATTATTTCAGAGTTTGTGGTTTGAATAAAGCGAGTAAACTCAGTAAACGAGAGATTTTCGTTCTCAATTAATTTGGTATCCCACGTGCTGTGTAAATTAGAGTCGCTACCGAAAAACTTTACTTTAATCATATTGCCCCCACGATCCTCACCCCTGCCGGCGTGGAAAGGTTGGTGACTATCGCCTACAAGGTGGACAAGGAAGCGTAACGCAAAACGTTTTTCGTCTATAGATTTGGAGTCGGATTGGAGCGTGTTGATAGAGTAATAAATGCCATCTAGAATATTTTTTACTTTTTCTTTGTCGTCTAGATTTGAATGGACATGTTGGTGCATGTTTTTAGGATCTTCGATATTAATGTAATGCCATTTCGAAGACTGTTTGCGCCAAAAGGTGCTTGGATCTGAGCGCATCTCGTCAGCCCATGTGGATACTTCAGCTAAAGAATCGCCTTCTAGTAAAGGCTTAATAGCAAGGCGGGTGTGGTCAGTTAAATGTAATTCAGCTAATTCGCCAATGATCCTGTGCCCATTTTGGCCCCATGCTGCTGCATCTGAAGTGGTTAACGTCATTCCTACTGCAAAAAGTAATGAAATGCTTTTACGTAACATTTTTATCTCTTGTGGAAAAGGGAACAATCTTCCCAATAAAAAGTGAGGCCAATTGTCCGCATTTTTCAACAAAATAAAAGGACTCAATAAGATTCATAATTTCTTATCAATAAAGTATTTAAATCAATTGTTTATGTCTTTTTAGTAAAATTACCTATTGCAATAAGTAAAGAAAATTGATCTAATAGACGACAAGAAATGGTAGGTTATGTGTAAATGTGATATATAGTAACGTTTTGGTTAGTAAAGCAGCAATTTTCGCCGTGTTTTTTACAGGTGCATTATTGTGTTGGTTCCTCGGTAGTAGGCTGGTATCTGTTAAACCTTTGTCAATCGAACCAGTTGTGCAATATTCAAGTTCGTGTAAAACGCGCTCTGTTTCCAATATCAACACGCTAAAAGTACATGTACCTATTAAAAGTCTAGCTTTGGAAGTGCTTGTTAGAGCCTGCGAAAATGACGTTGTTACTAGGCAATATGGTGAGGTAAAGGTATATTGGGGTGGCAGCCTAGGAGAGCAAATTGAATTTTTGGCCAAAGGTATTGCTGACGTAATCTTGACCAAAGACAATATTATGTCGGCATTAATGGCCGAGTCTACACATAGTTACAAACCGGTTATTGGGTATCCTGCTTATTCTGCATTTTTTATTTCAAACACCGAAAAACCGACTTTATCCAAGTCTTACTTTTTGGACAAAAAGATCGGTTTACTAGATTATCCAACTAGCCGCTCGGGGCATATTCTGCCAAAAAGTGCGCTCAAAGACCTAGATATAGATATTAACGCGCTCGACATTACGTATTTGAGTTCTCATCAAGCACTGCGTGAACGACTTGCATCCGGAGAAGTAGATATTATCGCTTCGTACTGGTCTGATGAAGATGAGGTGAGGTTTTCAAAAAATTATATTACACCGATTGCGGATAATGTCAGCGGTAGTAAGTGGTATTTGAAAATGAACAACAATAACACCGATTTAGTGTGTGCGTTGCAGGGGGTTGTACACCAGATAGCTCAGTCAAGAACATCCAGCTATTTTGATAAAGTAGATACCTATTGGCAGTGTGAGAAGGCTCCTTACCGCTTTATTGGAGAAAAAAATGGAGCTAAATAAACGTAATATATTTTTATTTATGGGCTTATCTTTGCTTTTTTGTTGTATTTTCCACTTATCTCAAACTACCACAGTAACAGATGTGTTAAAGCAGCAAAAAGAAGCAGTTGCATTGAGAGTGGCTATCGATTTAAATAAACTCCCTGTAGCAGACCCATTTTTACACTACGCGGGGAATGAAGTTGAATTAAATGAGTATATCAACGCTTTAAATTTATCTTTGCAAAATAAAGGTGCTCGACTTACTGTTTTAGATATTAATACCTCAGGTGCTGGAGAAAGTAAAAATAGTGAAATACTGACATTAACCGCCCCACATAGAAATTTTTATGTAGCTATTTCTATCGATAACTCTAAACCTGTTTTTACTTTTATATTTCCTTTCATCATGGCTTTAATTGGCGTCGCTTTTTATAGTTGGAATAGAAAGAAGCATATCGCAGCAAAGGTTAATAAAGTTGAACTAGCAGAAAATTTACCTGAATTTAAGCTGATTATTGATTTACACTCAAAAACAGTAACCACTAACCGTGATAAACAGGTAAGGGTACAGCTTGCAAATAAGCCATTATGCTTTTATTTGGCATTGATAGAATATTGTGATGTCCACCCAGATGTTATTTTGAACCAAAACAAAGCGATGCCAGAGCCATTGCTAGAATTGGCTGATAAATACTTTTATCGACTGGTTGAGCTTGGTCACACTATCAGAAAACGGCCAAATTTTACTAATAGTCTTGAGAAGACACTAAGTGAAATTAGAGCTGCTTTAGATGAAGCACTAGAAGCATTTCCAGAGAAAAAAGCGCTGTTTTATCCACCCAAAGCCCATGGGGAAGGTTCACGCTCTAAGCTTCATAGTTATGGGCTTAATGGAGTTAAAAAGTCAGAAGTAGAAGTGATAGGTAAGTGATACCAGCATCATTCAAACAACCTTAGGTTTGGATAAGGAGTGCTCTAATTTGTCTCTGGGTCAAACTAGAGAGTTTTAGGGGAAGTGGTGTTATCGACAAAGTTTTTTGCCTCAACATAGCAAGCTTAATTAAGATAATTGGAATAAGCGAGCGACTCTTCTACTATCTACAGACGCTAATCGAGTAACAACGTTAGGCTCTGTCTGCCACTTTTATTAGGCTAGCATTAATATAGATAACACCTAAGAGCGCTATCTAATATTAATGCTAGTTTCCGTATCACAGATCGACTGCTTTGATCGGGCTGTGCTTTTGCAGGTAATCCTTCAGTACTTGAGCATCAGTGAAGTCTGTAGCGGTATATTCTGCAAGTTGGTTAACTTTAGGGTAGCCATCACCACCTGCGGCATTATAGCTGTTAATACTCATACGGTAGCGTTGATTAAGCGCCAAAGGCTGCCCTGCAATTTTTACATTAACCACTTTATTATCTTTTAAATCAAAAGTAATGTGGTGATACTGCATATACGCACCAGAATCTGGTGGAAATTGTGCGACTGTATTCAGGTAGTTGATTAGATCTTTACCTTGCCAGTCGACGTAAGTAATGCGGTTTCTAAAAGGGTGTACCTTTAATACATCTTTATAGCTTATATCACCTTGTTCAATACTGTCTCTGATCCCGCCGCCACTGATAATACCAAAATCTGCTTCCACAGCGGCCATCTGAGCATTAATAATCAAATCAGCGAGCTTGCTTTGTTTAAATCTAACCGTGCTTCGACGGCCATCAAGAAAACTATCTACAGATCCAACCGCACCAGCTATTTGCGCTTGCCCTTTATCTTGAAAGGGCTTCAAGAACGCAAGAAGTTGTAAATCTTCTTCGATACTTTCCCCAATTACCACACCTTTGTCATCCTTAAGATTGACTGGGATCAGGTTGTAACTGACCAAGGTTTTAGTATCTCCGCTGATTTTAAACACGGCTTTACCCACATACTTACCCCATTCATGTGCTTGCATTATCCAAGTACCATTTTGGTTGTCGGGTTTACATGTTTTGCCCGGAGAAAAGTGCGTATTCTCTTTACCGCTTTTATCTACGCAAACAGGCTCTTGAGAGTGCCCGCCTACAATTAAGTCGAGTGTGCCGGGGGCGAGCTGGCGTGCTAGCGTCACATCACCTGGTGCATTGATCCCATGTGCAGCATCATGATAATGACCCATATGAGTCACTGCTATCATCACATCAGGGTTATATTTCGCTTTTATCTTAGGTGCCCAGTCTTGTGTCGCAGCCAATGGCTCAATAAATGTCAATCCATCAATATGCTTAGGGTTTGCTATCTTTACCGTATCAACGGTCGTCAGACCAAGCACGGCAATCGTTAAGCCTTCCTTTTTTATAATAGTGTATGGAGTGTAAGCTGGGGATTGAGAGGTGTTGTCGATGATATTAGCTGACAAAATAGGGAAACCAGCCCACTCAATTTGTTTCGCGAGGACATCACGACTGTTATCAAATTCGTGATTACCGAGCGCCATAGCGTCATAACCTAACTTTTTCATTCCTTTAAAGTCGGGCTCTGCAAATTGCAAATCTGATTCTGGAACACCGGTATTAATATCTCCACCCGAAAGCAAGATAACGGCATGACCTGAATTTTCGGCGTCGCTCTTTAGTTTATCGATTAAGGTTTTTCTTGCGGCCATACCATACTCACCCTTATCATTTCGCCAGAAGCGACCATGGTTATCGTTGGTATGTAGCACAGTCAGGTACTGTGTAGATTGCGGCTCATTGGGAGAATACTGACAAGCTGATAACAGCAATGCCGTTGAAAAAATCAAAATATTGCGCATAATTCAGTATCGTTAGTAAATTATGCGCGTATTTTAGAACAATAAAATTATTTTAATAGTGCTAACACTCAAAATCGCTAAATTTTCTATTACTATTTTCAGCGGCACAAACCCGCCTGTTAAGTTCCACTTTTGCGTACTCTCGTTTGTCATGGCCTGTTTCAACCATCCAATTTAAAAAGCTTGCTGGTAGTGATGAATACGGTTCACCAGCATGAAGACCAAAGTCGCAAATAAGATTATCCTGTTTCATTTGATTGCCCCTGTTGTTCTTTTAATCATCGACATGCTAGCAAATTGGTTCAGACTTTAAAGAATAGTTAGTTAAAAGAGATGGCTTTTTTAGTCCTTTTGGTTATATAAGTGTTAATATAAGCGTGAGCCATTGAGCTAGTACGAATACGCAGCCGGTTAAATAAAGCCTAAAGCGTAAAGTCAGGTGATTGCTACCAATATGCACGTATGAATGCGCGATACGACTAAATACAAATAACAAGGCAAAAAGACTAAACCATAATGTGACTAGTTTTAAAGAAAGTGCTGCGAGGGAGACAACAAAGAATAGAATGGGGATCTCAAACTGATTACTAAAATTACGTGAAGCGAGTATGACTTCTTCTGGAGCGTCGTTAAGCTGCATAGTCTTGAACTGATCGATGTGTATTAGGCTTTTCTTTGCTGCAGCAAAGCGTCGCTTTCCCATTACCAGCATCACACTAAAAGTTAACAGCGTCTGTAAAAATAGTGCTACGAGTAGTATATAAATAGAAGTTGTCATCATTTTCCAATTTACGAAGTGTTACAAAACAAAAATATCGAGTGTTGCAAAAGGCTAACGCAATGACCATGATAGTGTGACTATTAGTAGTCATTTATCACCATAATGGATTGTTTTATGAAAAAGCTATTCGCAATTAGTGCCCTTACTGTAGCAGTTATAACCGGGTGCAGTACAACTTCTTCGTTAAATAGCACGTCTGTTAAGTCAAATTTACTCTCACCTAAACTTATCGTCAGTCCAAACGATGACAGACAATATCAAACACTGACTTTAGAAAATGGCATAGATGTCATCTTGGTATCTGACCCTTCGGTGTCCAAGTCAGCTGCTGCGTTGAGTGTTGGTGTTGGCTTACTTCATGATCCTATGTCGCAGCAGGGAATGGCGCACTATTTGGAGCACATGCTGTTTCTCGGGACAGAAAAGTACCCCGATAGCAAAGGGTATTCAGAGTTCATGACCAATAACGGTGGTGCCCATAATGCTTATACATGGCTAGATATCACCAATTATATGTTTAAGGTAAATAATGATGCTTATGATGAAGCGCTAGACCGCTTTTCAGATTTTTTTAAGTCACCTAAATTGTACCCTGAATATACCGAAAAAGAGAAAAATGCGGTAAATGCTGAATGGTCAATGCGAAGAGAAATGGATTTTTTTGGCCAGTTTAAGCTTGCGAGAAACATGATGGGCGAGCACCCTGCAAACCGATTCTTGATCGGAAATCTTGAAACCTTAGGGGATAAGGAAGGGAGCAACCTTCATCAAGAAACTGTCAATTTCTACAACAAATATTATTCGGCGAATATTATGAAATTAGCGATGATTTCAAATGAGCCGATTGAGCAAATGGTCGCCAAAGCGAAAAAGCATTTTACTTCAATTAAAAATAAGCATATTGAAAAACCTTCAGTAACACAGGAACTTAACTATAACAAAGTAGGGCAAAAGCTTGTTCATTATAAGCCCAACGAAGATGTAAAGACGCTGAAACTTGATTTTACGATTGAAAATAATGCGGCAGAGTTTGCAGTTAAGCCCAACTACTTCATCACTTATCTATTAAGCAATGAAATGGCAGGAAGCCCTGCACAAGTGCTAAAAGAGCAGGGGCTTATCTCTTCATTGACCGCTTATGCTACGCCAAATAGTTATGGTAATTATGGCACGCTCCAAGTTGATATTCAGTTAACTGATCAAGGTATTAAGCAGCGTGAGTTAATCACAGGCACTGTGCTAGATTACATTGAGTTAATTAAGCAGCAAGGTGTCGATAGCCGCTATTTTAAAGAGATCCAAACATCGCTAAACAATCAATTTAGGTTTTTGGAAAAAGGAGATGAATTCGGCTACGTCAGTAATTTAGCCGATAGCATGCAGCATTTTCCAGTAAACCACGCCATCAACGCAAGTTATTATTACGCTCAATTCGATGCTGATGCGGTAAACGCTGTATTAGAGCAATTAACTCCAGAGTACATGCGAGTGTGGTACATCAGTAAAGATGAACCTACCGAAGATAAGCTGCATTTTTATGACGGTGAATATAAAATTGTAGATCTAAAAGAAAGCGACTTTGAACACTGGAAAAAAGCTGCAAACTTTACCTTATCACTCCCTAGCGTAAATACGCTCTTACCGGAGCACTTTGCTTTAAAAACTGTGCCAGCTGATGCAAAAAAAGGCGTACAAAAAGTAATTGATGCTGATGGGGTAACAATCTGGCATGCAGCCAGCGAGCGATTTTATGCTCAGCCAAAGGGCAGCTTAAAAATTTATATCAATAACCCAGAATCATTGGATGATATTAAAACTGAAGTCGCATTGGCGATTTGGTCAGATTTATATCGATTAGATAAAGCGAAATTGATGACAGAAGCAAGTGTTGCAGGAATGTATTTAGGCCTCACGCCGAGCAACGGTTTAATGCTGGATATTTCAGGTTTTACTGACAAGCAATCGCTGCTATTAAAAGACGCATTATCTGGACTGCAAATCAGTGTCAGTGAGCGGGCTTTTGAGCAAGCAGTAGACCGCTACGTGAGAGGCATTCAAAACCAAGCTAAAGAATTCCCATTTAGACAGGCATTTAGCGTCTACCAAAAGCTAGTACGTTCTGGTAGTTATGACGATGCTGCATTAATTGCGGCCGCAAAATCGCTCACAGTGGGCGATTTAGAAACAGTGCAAGATCACGTGCTGAGTAATAACCAAGTAAGAGTATTTGCCTACGGCAATTATGATAAATCGGATTTAGAAGTACTTAAATCAACGCTCGACAATACTTTGGCAAAACGCAAAAATATTACCCAATATGCCCGAGCTGCTTACTGGAAACCTGAGAAAAAACAAACCTTAGTGTGGCAGCAAGATATAGATGTCGCAGATGTGGCTGTGATTGATTTTGCAGTACACCCCGTGCCAGGCTACGCGCAAAAAGCGGCGGCGATGATACTGCAAGGGCACCTCAGAACTGCTGCATTTGAGCGCCTGAGGACACAAGAGCAGTTGGCTTATGCCGTAGGCGCGACAGGTGTTGCTATTGATGAGTACTCTGCGCTTGGGTTTTACATTCAGACTCCAGTGAAAGACGCAAAAAGTATGCAAGCTCGCTTTGATGAATATAAGCTAGAATATGCTGAGGAACTGAACAAGTTAACGTCTGAAACATTTACGCAGCTTAAAAATGCGGTGTTGGTGTCGTTGACCGAAGCGCCTAAAAACTTGTCTGAAGAGTTGCAGCCATTGTTAGGTGACTGGTTTAAAGAAAATATGGAGTTTGACTCTAAAGCTAAATTGATAGCGGCTGTTGAAGCGATAACACTGGCGGGTATAAAAGATTACTACCAAAAGACGGTAATGAATCCAGATGCTGCTCGACTGAATATTCAACTTCGTGGCAGCAAATTCAAATCTGAACCGTTTGCTGATCTGCCCATGCAAATTAAACTAGACTCATTAGAGCAGGCTAAAAAGCAAGTTAAATTTCACCCGTAAAATAAAAGTAGGCAATTTCGTAAAAGCTGGTTCGGGTAGTCCTGCCAGCTTTTTTATTTATAAATAACCTAAGCTACGGATAATTAATACCTTTCTATCAGCCGAGTGTTAGCGCTAACGGCGTAAACTCGGCTGGCCTATAGAATGTAGGCAAGGCAAAAATTTTGCTATTTAGTCATTCTAAATAAGAAATTTTTAACGCTGTTAGCGTCAGGTTTACTCCTTCAAATTGAGCAAGTATTGAATCTAATTGGTATAATATCAATAACATCACGAACAACCTGTACAGGAAGCATTATGGTCATAGCAAAAGGAAAGCGTGTTTATTTGAGAAAGGCCAACTTAAATGATACTGGTTTTATGCTCCAGTTACTTAACCAAAAAAGCTTTATAGATAATATTAAAGATAAAAATATTAAAACCCATCGTGAGGCGCAAGAACACATTGAGCATGCGTATCTCATTCCGTATCAAATTGGCTTACCTGCACCTTACATTGTTGCACAAGCGAGTAGCGGTGAGAGTGTTGGTGTATGCGGTTTATATCAGCGTAATTTTCTCCGCTACCCTGATGTTGGCTACGCGTTTTTAGATTGCTTCACCGGCAAAGGGTATGCAGCAGAAGCAGTAATGGCACTCATAGAATATGTTAAATTGCACGAAAGCTATCAATGCCTTAGTGCAATAACGCTAGAATCAAATACAGCGAGCATAAATGTACTGAAGAGGACGGGTTTTACAAGTTGTGGCGCAATTATTATTGATCAAGACCACAAGCCTGTGGTTGTGTTTGAACGCAATTTATAATGATTGATTTATATGTAAACTCAATTGTTTAACATTTTTCTGGTGCGCGGCCACTAACGCGTTAAAACCATCTTGTGCTAATTCAGTTTCAAAGTGAAATGGGTGCACTTGGCTAAGTTGGTAGCTTTTGTCTTTGTAGGTATACAAGTACCATGTGCCACTCATTACGGCACCTTTTTCAAAATGACCAGCGAACTCATCCACTTCAACAACGAGACGCCGATGTTTTTCATCATGAAGATAAAATTTATCGCTCTTTATTGCGGTGCTATCCGAAGCGGTATTTAGTCCGTTGATTAAATGCCAAGTCAGCATATCAGAGGGGGGTTGTGCCCAAAAATGGAAGTTTGCAATATTCACTTTATTATTGGGCTGAAGCTGCACGAGGGCTTGTTGATTAAACAACTCAATTAACTGCACCTTGTCAACGATAATAATATTGCTCGATTGTGATAGTGCAGAGGCTTCACTGAGAGTCTGCGTTGTGCTCAACTGGTAATAGCTTACTGGTAACGATTTATTTGTCATACACCCAGCGAGCAAAACACACAACATAGATACAGTGAATCGTGTTTTCATTTAGTTTTCCTTGGCTGTGGATCTGCCTCAGCCTCTTTGTTAAAAATCAGCATATTAGGTTGTTCGTTCAGTCCTTTTGAAATGGGCTTTAAGCGATTTGAAAGACTCTCAATTTCTTCTAGTGTGCTGCTCAACTGTTCCATCACGCCAGAGCCTTTTTGATACTGAGTCATTGTTTGTTCAAATTGTTTTAAGCTGGAAGTAAGCTGATTTAATGTGTCTTTAAGACTGGTTAAGTTGCCACCAACCTTTTCTGTAATGTCATTCTCGTTAACAGATTTTACGAGTTGATTCATTTCCATTGCTAGTAACCTGTGTTGCTGAAGGGCGCCTTCTAATTCCTTAACAGTTGTTTCAAGAGGTAACCCATTTAGTTTGTTTAATAAGCTGGTGACTTGTTCCGAAAGTGCAGTGATCCCGCTTGAAACGCTCGGCAACACTGGGTAAACAGTCACTTTATCGGTACTTACGATTTCAGCACTTGGGTAGAAATCTAGCTCTATATATACCGCACCTGTTAACAAATTGCCACTTTTTAGTGACGCTCTTAATCCATTTCTAATCCATTTTTCTATATTGGTTGACCAATACTCTTGTGCCAGCTTCGCATCTTCATAAATGCGACCGTATTCAATTTTAACTAAAACAGGAACGGATGTATTGTCTCTTTGAAAATAAAGTGGCCTGTCGTCACTGACACCCGTTGCGGGAACTTGCTCAATTGTACCTATTCTCATTCCTCTGTATTCTACGGGAGCACCTGCTTTTAAGCCTCGAATAGATTGTTCAAACTCAACAAGATAGTAATCAAAGTGATCGAAGCGTCGCTCGAGCGCCATAGAAAAGTTTTTATGTAGGGCATAGCTTTTATTTTCGGTAGAAACCTTACCACTAGGCATTGAAGGTGGGTAGTCAACGGAGATCCCTCCTTTGATCATCTTGGCTAATGACCCAGTTGAGACTTCTACGCCTTCGGTTGACAGCTTAAAGTCAATCCCAGAGCTAATCCAAAAAATAGCATTGTCTGTAATGAGTTTATTGTAGGGAGAGTAGATAAAAATACCATATTCCATTTTTAGGCTTTCAACACTGAAATGTGCAGATTCCACCTGACCAATTTTAAAGTTTCGGAAAAATATACTAGAACCAACATCCAAAACCTCGGCATCTGATGCTACCAGTTTATAACGTTTCCCTTCAACCTCTGCACTAATGAGGGCTGGTTCATCCATTAAGGTAAAAATGCTAGAACGAACTTTCGCTTCGCCAGGTGATAACTCGATGTAAACCCCAGACAGAAGGGTGTTCATACCTGAAATTCCAGACTCATCTATCCGTGGTTTAACGACCCAAAAGGATGAGTCTTCCGCGAGCAAGTCGCTGTAAGGTTGCAATACTCTGACTTTGGCGACAACAGCATTTTGATTAAGCTCTAACTTTAATGATTCAACCAAGCCAACTTTCACACTTTTAACCCGTACCTCAGTTTTACCTGCAATAATGCCATCGGCATCATTCATCTTGATGAAAATGGTATGGCCTTTATTTATTTGGTGTTGATATAGCATCCAGCCTGTAATCAGCAACGCGATAATAGGAATTATCCATATTACGGAAAATTTTGGTTTGTCTTCGATATCGGCTTGAGTAGTCATTGATTATTTTTATCCCACAATAATCTTGGATCAAAACTATTAACGGCAGCTATCTGGCAAAGCACCATTAGAGTAAAGAATACAATGCCAATTTCCGGTTCCACATTCAACACTGTACCAAGTTGAACCAAAGAGACCAAAATAATGACAACGAAGACATCAATCATCGACCAGCGACCAATAAATTCGAGTAATCGATACACTTTTGTCGCTTTTAGCGGATCCTTTGGTATTTTCACTCGGATCAGCAAGTAACTCAATAATAACGCTTTTAGCACGGGAATACATATACTTGCGAGAAAAATAAGCGTAGCGACAGGGTAGGAGCCATCTTCCCATAAAACTTGGACGCCGGAAAAGATAGTCGCCGGTGTATGCAAGCCAAGGCTTATAGTATCCATAATCGGAAGAAAGTTAGCTGGAATAAGTAGCACCACGCTGGTAAGCATCCAAGCTAAACTTTTTTGAATAGATTGAGCTTTTCGATATTTTAATTTTGCATAACAACGTTGGCACCTATCACCTTCTCCTAAAAAACCACAGACCTTACAGCGCTTTAATACTGCGGGTAGAGTGGTAGCATTCTCTTTAGGCTCAATTAGGTGTAGATTGCACTGAGTTTGATTGCGCCACATAAATTCATGATCAAATAGAGATAGAGCTTCGATAAAACACAGTACAAATAGTATGTAAGCCCAAAAACCTAATCCCATTTCAAGTTCAGCAAAAGACATCAGTTTAAATGCACTGACAAGCACCGCGACCAGGAATATATCGGTCAGGTTAAGTGGCTTAAGTGCTGATAGTAGTTTTGCTAAATGTCTAGCATTGTGTGCGTTAATCACTTGCCAATAATTAGTGTGTGCAAGAAGTAGTAACAGGCTAACTGCAATAGGCATGATCAAAATAGTAAACGCAAATAACCCAGCTAAGAAGTAGCTGTAATGATCTGCAAGTAACATCAACGCTTGCCAAAGGCTCACCACCTGAGTGATACCGTGTTGAGTGTAGGTAATGAAGTTGGGGAACAAACTTGCACATAAAAATAACAGGGCTGAAAAGCTAAAAGCCTGTATCAGTTGATTATGATGGCCTTGCACGTGGCAAAGTACGCACCGACAATTTGGGCATACCGCACGTTTTTGCGAGTCGATCTGATCAATTTGAACGAGCGTGTCGCATTCTGGGCAAGCTGTTAACACACAAAAATCCGTTGATTTTATTTTTATCTAGTTTGCTTGATGCACTTAAATAATTCAAATATTTAAGGTCGTTGAGGTCGTGAGGCAGCTCGATTGGTGGGCATAGACTTTTTTAGAATAAGCGCAAGCGATGGTTATATGATATTTTGAATTTCTACATTCTAATCAAGCTGCGATTTGGATAAGGAATGCGCCAACTCCTTATCCTGAGTTTAGCTTAATCAAATACCGCAACTGTTTGACGGCTCAGTGCGGCCAATTTACCATCTTGTGTCCAAATTTTTGCATCTTCTATCCCATAGCCGTTGTTGCTGTGGTGTGTAATAGCTTCAAAACCCAGCCAAGATTGAGACGATAGGTCAATATCACTCAGAAACTCAATATACCATGACATACTACTAGCAGGGCTTGGTGCTTTACACATTTGCAGTAGAGTCGGTGGCCACGCATCCGCTAGTGCTAGCACGTGCAGCTCATTCATGTTGGCATTTTGCTGCTTGAACCTCATCCATCCACCTAAATTAGAAGATGCAGCGCCTGAAAAAGGCAATGCTCCTTGCTGGGCATTTAAGGCAACATGTTGGAAAAACGCTGGCATAACACCTTCTTGATACGGTAAAACTGCTGCTGTATTGACTTCCTGTAGAGAAGGGCGTTCATTATTTGAGACAGCAATGGCTGACTCTCTATCTTTGCCAAAACAACCGATAGCAATTAAACATACTTGGCCTGATTGAACTAATTGTGTTTGCATTTGAGTTGCATTTTTGCCGCTACGTAGAATAGTTGTAGATACTGTAAATGGAGTACCTTCAAGCAATGGGCCTACAAAGTTTACACTCACGGAGAGTAACCGACGAGGCTCATCAAGTTGGTGCTTCATGTTTTGTACCGCAATAGCTGCTGATAATCCGCCGAATGCAGTGCGACCTTGACACCAGCTTGCTGGGAAGGTCATTTGTGCTTCTTTCTCTTTTAAGCACGGAGAGTGAATAAGTTCATCAAATGTCATGTTGTCATTTCTCATTATTTATTATGTTTGCAATTAGCATAACTGGTCTAACCAGGTAATCAAGAGAGAAATGTTAGAACCATTATTATGTAGTAACACTAAATCGACGTATTCATTGGTCGCTTTAGGTCGATGCTTGAGCAATGGTTTATCAGTTGTCGATTTACATAAGGCTATTACGAAATAGGCAATAAAAGTTGATTTTTTGAGCGAAACACATGAAACAGGAAAAAAATTCGATTTTTTTTAATTTTTTTTAGTTGTGACGCTTGAATTACAAATTGGCGGCCCTATTTATCAAAGCAACTAACTGAACAACGAATTTTGAAGTCGGAGATGATTCATGGGTAAAATTATTGGAATCGATTTAGGTACTACTAACTCTTGTGTAGCGGTACTTGATGGTGACAAGCCGCGCGTTATTGAAAATGCTGAGGGCGACCGCACAACTCCTTCTGTTATTGCATTTACAGATGATGGTGAAACACTAGTAGGTCAGCCGGCAAAACGCCAGGCGGTGACTAACCCTAAAAACACACTATACGCGATCAAGCGTCTAATTGGTCGTCGTTTTGAAGATGAAGAAGTACAGCGTGACCTTAGCATCATGCCTTTCAACATCGTAAAAGCGGACAATGGTGACGCTTGGGTTGAAGTGCGTGGTGAGAAAAGAGCTGCACCTCAGATCTCAGCTGAAGTTCTTAAGAAGATGAAAAAAACAGCTGAAGACTTTCTTGGTGAGGCAGTAACAGAAGCTGTTATTACAGTTCCTGCATACTTTAACGATTCACAGCGTCAAGCAACAAAAGATGCAGGTCGTATCGCAGGTCTTGAAGTTAAGCGTATTATCAATGAGCCAACAGCAGCAGCTCTTGCTTACGGCATGGATAAAAAACAAGGCGACAATGTTGTTGCAGTATACGATTTAGGTGGTGGTACATTCGATATCTCAATCATCGAGATTGATGAAGTTGAAGGCGAGCACACATTTGAAGTACTAGCAACCAACGGTGACACTCACTTAGGTGGTGAAGACTTTGATAACCGCGTTATCAACTACTTAGTTGCTGAATTCAAAAAAGATCAAGGTATTGACCTGAAGACTGACCCGCTAGCGATGCAGCGTGTTAAAGAAGCTGCAGAAAAAGCAAAAATTGAGCTTTCATCTGCACAGCAAACAGAGGTTAATCTACCTTACGTAACTGCTGACGCGACAGGTCCTAAGCACATGAATGTTAAGCTTACTCGTGCAAAACTTGAGTCACTAGTTGAAGACTTGGTTGCGCAATCAATCGAGCCACTAAAGCGTGCATTAGCTGATGCAGATCTGTCTGTAAACGACGTGAACGACATCATCCTAGTTGGTGGTCAAACACGTATGCCACTGGTACAGAAGAAAGTTGCAGAGTTCTTTGGTAAAGAGCCTCGTAAAGACGTAAACCCTGATGAAGCGGTAGCAGTCGGTGCTGCGGTTCAAGGTGGTGTACTTGCGGGTGACGTGAAAGACGTACTACTACTTGACGTTTGTCCTCTGTCTCTAGGTATTGAGACTATGGGTCAAGTAATGACTGCGTTAATCGAGAAAAATACGACTATCCCTACTAAAAAGTCGCAAACTTTCTCAACAGCAGAAGACAACCAGTCTGCAGTAACAATTCACGTACTACAAGGTGAGCGTAAGCGCTCAAGCGATAACAAGTCTCTAGGTCAATTCAACCTAGAAGGTATTCGTCCAGCTCAGCGTGGTGTACCACAAATCGAAGTTACTTTTGATGTGGATGCAGATGGTATCTTACACGTATCTGCGAAAGACAAAGATACAGGTAAAGAGCAGAAAATCACTATCCAAGCTTCTTCAGGTCTAAGCGATGATGAAGTAGAAAAAATGGTACGTGATGCAGAAGCAAATGCTGAAGAAGATAAGAAATTTGAAGAGCTAGTTGGCGCTCGTAACCAAGCTGATGCACTTGTTCACGCAACACGCAAGCAAGTGGAAGAAGCGGGTGACGACCTTCCTGCTGATGACAAGACAGCAATTGAAGCTGCACTTGGCGAGCTAGAAGCAGCAATTAAGGGCGACAGCAAAGAAGAAATCGATGCTAAGACACAAGCGCTAGCAGAGAAATCTCAAAAGCTAATGGAAATCGCTCAAGCAAAAGCGCAAGCTCAACAAGCTGGCGGTGATGCAGGTGCCCAACAAGATTCAGCGAAAAAAGACGATGACGTAGTTGACGCTGAATTTGAAGAAGTTAAAGACGACAAGTAATTGTAGGTCTTAAAGGAGGGCGCGCTGGCTGTATGGCTTGTCGCGCCCTACGTGTTTATAAATTAGACTGTTGTCTCGCAATTATTTGCAAGCGACAGGGCTCAATAGAGTCTGCAACGACATAAGTTGCCAAGAAAGAGTAGTGTGATAAAAATGTCTAAACCTGACTATTATGAAGTATTAGGTGTTGCAAGAGACGCCAGTGAACGTGACATTAAAAAGGCGTATAAACGTCTTGCAATGAAGTATCACCCTGACCGTACTGCTGGTAACGCTGAACTCGAAGCGAAATTTAAAGAAGTAAAAGAAGCTTACGAGATATTGACTGATAGTCAAAAACGCCAGATGTATGATCAATACGGCCATGCAGCTTTCGAACAAGGCGGTGGTGCTGGTCATGGTGGATTTGGCGGTGCTGGCGACTTCGGCGATATTTTCGGGGACGTATTCGGTGATATCTTTGGTGGTGGCGGTGGCCGTCGTCAATCAAGACAACAACGTGGTGCTGATTTAAGATATAACCTTGAGTTAAGTCTTGAAGAAGCGGTACGTGGTAAGCAGGTTGATATTCAAGTTCCAACTTGGGTGAGCTGTAAACCATGCGATGGCAGTGGTGCAAAAGCTGGCTCGAAGCCTAAAACTTGTACAACTTGTCATGGTGCAGGCCAAGTTCAAATGCGCCAAGGCTTTTTTGCTGTACAGCAAACTTGTCCAACTTGTCAGGGCACAGGTCAGATAATTTCAGACCCATGTAACAGCTGTCATGGACAAGGGCGTGTAGAAAAAACGAAGACACTGAATGTTAAGATCCCAGCTGGGGTTGATACGGGTGACAGAGTACGTTTATCCGGTGAAGGGGAAGCCGGTGCACATGGTGCTCCAGCCGGTGATTTATATGTACAGGTGAGTGTAAAAGAACACCCTATCTTTGTACGCGATGGCAATAACTTATACTGTGAAGTGCCTATTAGCTTTACAACAGCAGCACTTGGTGGCGAAATTGAAGTCCCGACGCTAGATGGTCGTGCAAAACTGAAAATTCCATCAGAAAGCCAAACTGGTAAAATGTTCCGTATGCGCGGTAAAGGTGTGAAGTCTGTGCGCAGTGGTGCGGTAGGTGACTTAATTTGTAAAGTCGTACTGGAGACGCCAGTAAACTTAAACGAGCGTCAAAAAGCGCTTCTTCAAGAATTTGAAGACTCTATGGGCGAAAATAATGGTAAAAACCGCCCTAAAGCGCAAGGCTTTTTTGACGGCGTTAAAAAGTTCTTTGACGACTTAACTAAGTAGCTTGAATTTCGGATAATCAATGCTGTTCTAGTCGTGGACTTTTGTCCTAACAGCATTGAATGTACGTTTGGTAGCTAGCTTACTTATAATGCCCACAAATAATGTGGGCATTGTTGATTGGAAAGAATATTACGATTCAACAATCAAGATGTGCGTTGGTGCTTTTCCGCAATAACAAACAGCACCACTGATCTTGGCGTGCACGCGAATATTTTTCGTCGCTGTGAGATGGGCACACTTATTACTGCATAGCTGCATGGTTTTCCAATGTTCATACTCTTGACATAAAACTAATACCAATAAGAAGAACCCGACAAGGCAAAACAGATATTTAACTATCAATATTTTCATTACCTTCCACCGAAATAACAGGAGGTGCTTGTCCTTCGCCGTTTGGTTTTTATTCTCCTTAGTGTATTTTGGTCGCAACACTCTACTTGCCGCCAGTAATCTAAGCAGAAGTTGAGTAACAATGTACAAAATCACTTAGGTGGACTCAAAGAGAAGCGCTTGATCCACATTACTACTATGTTGCCATACAAGAATACAGGCTAGGGTGGCTTTGCAGGTGCACAGGGCCTTTATCGCCTGACTCACATTGAGTAACTATGGTGCGTAGCGGCTGCCTCATATCAGTACTAATACCAATTTGACTTAATACTTGCTCAATTTGAAGGAGTAAACCTGACGCTAACAGCATTAAAAATTTCTTATTTAGAACAACTAAATAGCAAAATTTTTGCCTTGCCTATATGGATGTAGGTACCTTAGCGATAGCAGGACGCGGTAGCGGAGTTATCGACAAGACTTTCTCGCCTCAAAATAGATCACTTAATTAAGCAAATGGGTATAACCAAACTGCTACAAAAACAAACTTAAAAAATAAGCAGAGCTAAGATCCTCACCTGAAATCTAGACTTGCTTGTTTGGTATTTATCAGTATAGACAAGATTGACATCTTAAAGAGAAAGCGCATTAATATCAGAATACTTGCGCAATAGTAACAGAAGTGTAAAAGGAAGCTTGATGACTCCAGCGATTAACTTACTCAAAAAGACTAACGTTGAATTTAAAATACTGCAATTTGAGCATGATCCTAACGACAATGACTTTGCAAATGAGGCTGCAACAAAGCTTAACTTAGATAGAGAAAAAGTATTCAAAACATTATTAATAGAGGTTGATGGGCAACTATATGTAGCGGTATCACCAGCAACTAAACAGGTGGATCTGAAAGCATTTGCAAAGGCATGTGAAGGTAAAAAAGCGCAGCTTGCTGAACAGCTGTATGCACAAAAAGTTACCGGTTATTTGGTCGGCGGGATTAGCCCATTTGCCCAGAAAAAACAACTGCCTACATTACTCCACGAAAGTGCTTTGTCATTTGAGCAAGTGTATGTGAGTGCAGGGAAACGTGGAGTGGAAGTGGCCATTTCGCCGACAGATATAAAAGCTATTTGCAAAGCAAAAATAGCATGTTTTTAGCGTCACAACTTTGCACAGCGTTTAGTTATCAGTGTGGCTAAGAAACGTTTATTTCATAATGAAGGTAACTGAAGCTTGGGATCAAGCAAAAATCGCCGACTACACCTACCTTAGGTTATAGCTTTGGTGCGCTACGATGACGCCCAAAAGACTATTATACCGGATGAATAAGGTGCTCTATTGTAGCTGTTTTTGACGAAATATTATTTGTATTGATGTGATAAGCCATTACTTTTAAGGAGCTAAAACGCTTCATTTATTAGTACCAAGACGTTGTTGTGCATTGTAAGTTATAGCCAAAAAATAGCGCCATACTGAACAGCATGTCTTGCTACTTCATGATATCAAGCCGTCTTCATTTTGGGCGTAAGCTAACATCTATCTCAGCTTCTCTTATGTCACAACGGAGAGCTTCCCTTTTTTAAGCATATTTTTGTCATCGCTCTGCAAAATATTACTTTCAACTTACACGTGTAAGCTATTAATTTTGCAGTCATTTATATTAATCGCTAGATAACTCAGTAAAAAAAGCGTTAAAAAGAGAGGTAGAGTAATTGATCTAAACGCATTTTTATGCCGTAATGTAAGTATATTTATCTGGTCGGATGAGTTAATTATGAGCTTAAGAACGAATTTAAGAAAGATCCTCCCAAGCATTTCTATCACAGAACAAGAAGCATTAGATGCCGGTGATGTTTGGTTAGAAGGATCGATTTATCAAGGTAAACCTGATTTTGCAGCACTACGCGCTGTGCCAGAAGCCAAGCTAAGCACTGAAGAACAAGCGTTTTTAGATGGTCCTGTGAAAGAACTCATGGGTATGATAGATGACTCAGAAATTCAAAATGGCAAACACTTGCCAGAGCATGTGCTTGAATTTTTGAAAAAAGAAAGATTTTTTTCACTAATCATTCCAAAAGAGTACGGTGGTCTAGAGTTTAGCCCTTACGCCAACTCAACGATTGTTGGCACGATTGCTACCAAGTCTTCAGCTGTAGCGGTAACCGTTATGGTTCCAAACTCGCTGGGTCCTGGCGAGTTGTTGCTCCACTACGGTACTAAAGAACAGCAGGCGCACTACCTTCCTCGTCTAGCCAATGGCCGTGATATTCCGTGTTTCGCATTAACAAGTCCAGAAGCGGGTTCTGACGCCGGTGGCATTCCGGATCAAGGCATTGTTACAAAAGGTGTGCACAATGGTGAAGAAGTTCTAGGTCTCGAAATAACTTGGGATAAACGCTACATTACTCTTGCGCCAATCGCAACCGTTCTTGGTCTAGCATTCAAAGTACTTGATCCAGAAGGTTTGCTTGGCGGTAAAAAAGAACTTGGCATTACCTGTGCGTTAATACCGCATGATCACCCGGGTGTGCAACTTGGTAATCGTCATGACCCAATGGGAATTCGCTTTTATAACGGTACAACCCGCGGTGAAAAAGTCTTTATTCCTATGGACTTTATTATCGGCGGCAAAAAGAATATTGGTCGTGGCTGGCAAATGCTGGTCAGTTGCTTAGGTGCCGGTCGTGGTATTTCATTACCTGCGCTTGGCGTATCGACAAGCCAAGTAGCACTAAAATCGGCATCTGAATACGCGGCTGTCCGTGAGCAATTTGGCCTGTCTATTGGTCAGTTTGAAGGTATTCAGGAAAAGTTGGCGGATATCGCAGGCAAAGCATATTTGCAAGAAGCAATGCGAGTGCTAACTACTGAAGGTTTGGGGATGGGTCTTAAGCCATCAGTAGTGACGGCTATCGCTAAATATCACATGACGGAAACTGGTCGTGACGTGCTTGACTCAGCGATGGATATTCTTGCTGGTAAGGCAATCCAAAACGGTCCGCAAAATACACTTGCAAGCGGTTATGTTGCTCAGCCAATAGCGATCACGGTGGAAGGGGCAAATATTTTGACTCGTAACCTGATGATTTTTGGTCAAGGTGTAATGCGTTGTCACCCTTACTTGCAATCAATGGTAGAGTCAATCCACAGCGAAGAAAAAAATGCTGACAGTAAGTTCAGAGGTATTCTGACCAAAACGGTAAGCTACAGCGTTGCAAACAGCTTACGCGCATTCAAGTACGGTGTGATGCCATTTACTGCTGATGCTAAGTCATCACTGCCAGAAGTTCGAGAGTATGAAAAAGCGGCACATAGGCTTGCTGCTAAACTTGCCGTATATGCTGACTTTTCATTACTTGTGTTGGGCGGTAAATTGAAGCAAGCAGAGATGCTCTCCGCCCGACTAGGCGATGTTATGAGTTACCTATATGCAGCAATGGCGTCCATTAAATACTATGAGCAGAAAGTTGCGGTATCTGAGCGTGAGCAGGCGGCTCCTTATTTCCACTACGCAACAAGATACGCGTTAACTAGCGCAGAAGAAGCACTGCATAAGTTCTTGGACAACTTCCCTGCGAGCGGTACTCGTAAATTCATGCGTGTAATCACGATGCAGTTTAGTGGAAAACAGATGCCGAAAATAAATGATAACATGGTGCGCGAGCTCGCCGCTGCTGCACAAATGGATACACCATTTAAGGCTCAATTAACCCACCTTGTTAAGCCTACAGCAGGTGACGGACACGATATTAATGAGCAGGCATATAAAGCTAAAATGGGCTGTTTAGATTTACTTGCTAAGGTGAAAAAAGCCGTTCGTCGACGTGAAATTCAACCTGGTGTTCGTTTTGAGCAAACTCTTGATAATGCACTAGTTGCAAATCTTATCAATGAAGAAGAATACGCAAAATTAGTTGACTACAATCGTAAGCGTGAAAAAGCCATTCGCGTAGATGAGTTTGACTTTGATTTAAACTTACTTAATGAGGAAACCGCAAAAGAAGCTGTCAAGCAAGCGGTAAACGAATAAGTTAGCCATTCACTTGTTGGTAAACTTAAAAGCCCTTAGCCGATTGGTTAAGGGCTTTTTCATGTTGGGTAAAGATAATAACAGCAGCTATACTAAGAGTCTCACGGGACAATAGCTTGTTTATATTAGGTGACCGAGTGTTGTTGATTTTGACGCTCAGGGCTTATCAAACGAGCAGGCTTTGGTGTTGTGTTTGAATAACTTGGGCGAATAATTAATCAGAGAGATTGATTAATTACATTTCAAGTTAAATAACAAAAAGGGTATAACTCAGTGAAAATAATTATTCCTAATGATGTAATTTCTGTGCCCATCTCATTAAAAAGAAATCAGCAACTTTGGAGCGGTTGTGGTGATATGCTGTTTATCAACCATGACGTTGGTAAATTAGCGATAAAAAGAACCAAAGTGCCTAAGCAGGTAACACACTCACGCATTTCACAGTCAGCCGTGGCCTTAAAGAGAAAAGCACACTCATACCAAGTAGAAAGGCACTTTTATAAATACCATGCTTGCGAGCTTATACCGCCTTGTAATACCGCGAGTTATTTAGGGGAAGGTGGAGCTAATGGTATGGATTACATTGTATTTAGGGACTTCTCTAGTCAGGGTTTTGTGCAAGTTGATAAACCATCTGAAGCACAAATAATGGCTGTGATTGGCTGGCTTGCCAAGTTTCATGCTCACTTTTTACAAAGCCCCGCAGAGCATGTTTGGGAGCAAGGAAATTACTGGCACCTAGAAACTCGTCCTGATGAATTTAAAAGAATGGCTGATGGTGAAGTAAAGCAAGCCGCCAGTTTATTGCACCATAAAATAAAAAATAGCTACTGGCACACATGGATCCACGGAGATGCAAAATTAGCTAATTTTGCATTTAATGGAGAGCAAGCGCTGGGATTTGATTTCCAATACGTGGGCAAAGGCATTGGAGTTTCAGATTTAATGCTGTTCATTACCTCGGTTTTAGATGAGCAAGCACAACTACTTTATGCGGATGACTACCTTAAGTTGTACTTAGATACCTTACGGGTCGAGCTGTTAGGCAAAGCAGCCTCAATAGACGTAGCACAGCTACTTAGCGAGTGGGAAGCGCTGTGGCCGGTTGTGTGGGCTGACTTCTATCGGTTTTTGTTAGGCTGGAAGCCTGATCACTTTAAAATTAATAAATACATGAAGTTTCAAACTCAAATTGCTTTACAACAAGGGCGGTAAATGGCGGTTGCCCTACTAAGCGCTTTACACTGGGCTATTTTTGATTTTTTAAGAAAAAGGCTAGCGAGCTATTATAGCGTGGCACAGATGTCAGTGATGTTGAGTCTGCTTGTGCTACCAGTCTACCTTGGTTATTGGTGTTTCGTTGATAAGCAGCTACCTGATTGGAAATATTTTAAACCTGCGCTAATTAGCGGAGTACTTGCAGCTATTGGTAGCGTCAGCTTTATTCAAGCGTTGGCACTGGGCAGGATGGCATTGATCTTACCTCTGTTATCGGTTACTCCTGCTGTTGCTGGCATTTTTGCTTGGCTATTACTGGGGGAATTATTAACCTTACATCAGTCACTTCTTCTTACGGTGATTGTGAGTGCGTCTTTCATATTGCAAGGTGGCAAATTTATCTTTCAAGAGCCTGGTGCAAAACAAGTAACTATCACATCATTTTGTTGGGGGTTATGTATTGTTTTTGACAAGCAAGCATTACAGTACAGTTCGCTTTCTTTTCATGCCACGTTTATTACCCTAATGGTGCTTATGGTTAACTTCATCTTTCTACGCCCGAGGTATTCATTTCAAGAGCTAACAAAGCATGCTGGGCTTTGGGGGTTGTCGACGCTTGTGTTTGCCATTGCTGTTATTGCCCAGATGCAAGCATTAAGTGGGCTACAGCCTGGGATGGTGGAGGGGCTGAAAAGAGCCATTGGTATCGTCAGTGCGAGTTTGCTCGGCATGTGGTGTTTTAAAGAACAGCTATCAATAAGAGAGTGGTGGATGATATTAGTTATCTTGATTGCCAGTGTTTTGTTAGCAATGAGTAGTGGTGCTTAAACACCACTACTCATCAAGTTGTTATTTACACTGTGCCACCTTTGTCCAAACATTTGAGTAGATTTCAGGGCTTGCACCTTGTGACCAGTATGTAGCTTTGTACTCGAAGCCTTTGAATGATACTCGGTCACCTTTATAGTAGCGCTTTGTCGCATTCCATTCTTGGATACCTTTACATCCTGTAGGTGCGCCATCTACTGTAACGGAAACTGTTTTTGATGCTGTTTTATTGTTTGCAGCAGTTACAGTTAATGTCACTTGATAAGTACCAGCTGAAGCATAGGTATGTGATGGGTTTGTTTGCGAGCTCGTTGCACCATCACCAAATTGCCACTGGTAGCGACCAGACGTCGATTGGTTACTGAATGTAGCGGTCATACCATCTACTGTAACGCTAAAGTTCGCATTTACAGCGCCTGAGGTATCACAGCCATTCGCAGTTAAATAATCTACAGCAGCTTTCGCTTGGACAATACCGTGACCATAAGACGTATCACGTCCGGCTTGGCCTTTATCTTTTGCAGTTGCATTTAACACATTTCGGATTTGCTTGGCTGTACATTGCGGGAATTGACTCCAAACCAATGCTGCAACGCCGGAAACGTGAGGTGTTGCCATCGATGTACCACTAATGCTTCTGTAAGCACCGTTATTCCATGTAGAGTTAACACCAACACCAGGCCCTGCAATTTCAACCTGGCTGTTGTACTGTGAGAATGAAGCTTTAGATTCTGAGCTATCTACCGCAGCAACTGACACAACTGCATCATAAGATGCCGGATAGCTTAGCGAGCTGTTACCGCCGTTACCTGCTGCGGCAATATGTAGCATGCCACGTTGATAACTTTGTTCAAAGGCGTTTCGTTCCGCCGTAGAGCTGCCACTGCCTCCTAAGCTCATGCTGGTTACGTTAGCGCCTGCTTGCTCACACTGCTCAATCGCTTTAATAAGATTAGAGCCATATGCCCAACGGCCTTGGTCGTTAAATACTTTAACAATATGCAGACCTAATTGACCTGATGGGTTTACACCAACCACACCTGTTCCATTACCACCAAGCGCTGCTATTGTACCAGCTACGTGAGTGCCATGTCCGTTGCCGTCATTACTCCATAAACCTGTATCGTAATTACCATAGCCATCATTACCGGTGATCCCAGTATTAGGTAAGTCTTGATGACCTAGCGTGTAGCCTGTATCCATGATACAAACCTTGCGATTACTGCTGTAACTATCTGAAACCTGATCAGCCTGTACCATTCTAATTCCATATGGAGTGGCTTCTGCTAGCAAGTCAATTGCAGTAGGCTCTATCGCCGGCAAGTAACGCTTTGGGTCAATCTCAACTTGAGCAATATTCTTATCTTCCTGCAGTTGTTGCATTTGTGCCGGAGATACCTCTGCAACATACGCATTGACACTCGGAAGTGTGCCCAAAGCCGTTGTACCTAATGTTGTGTATGCCGCCTCCGAAAGGATCTGAGACTTCAAATGCGCGGCTTCAAGATCGTTTAGCTGTAGCGGTAATACGTTAGTTGTGGCGTTATCTTTTAATGTCACGATAACACGCTGAGTGTCCGCCTGCGCTACTGATGAGAGGCTCGCGCAAACACATACGCTTAACGCCGAAAGCTTGATAAATTTTGTTGCTTTTTTACTGTTTTTCATAAGTTCACCTGTTTTACATGTTGTTTACTTTTGTAACTAAAACAGGTGTTGACATCGCTGTCAATTGGAAGGTGCCATTAGTTTCCAAATTGCATTATTTATAGTTTTTAATTTCTGTATTTGAATTAATAATTTTAAAAGTATAAATATATGGGTGGCTTATTGTTGTTTTTTTTGCTTTATTGAGTTGTTTATTTCCCGTATTGTAAATTGCTCTGGCTCATTAATGTAACGTGAAAATTCCAGCTGTCCAATAAAGTTTCCATGGATCGCGTTAAAAAGAAGTAAGTTTGACGTGTCTAGTTGTTCGAAAATTGATACTTTTAAATGTCCAATGTAGTTTTGGAATTGATGATAGTGGGCAAGCCTAGTAAGTGTGTAAGCCCCAAGAAGAACATGACCACCTATAGAAACGTCAAGTTGCGGGGCAATATTCTTATCCCAATTAATACCACCTACGACTACTTTTCGCTGCAGTTCATTTGCAGCTTTTAAGGCGCCAATGGCTATTGGATCATTGGCAGCCCATATTGTTGTAATTGATGGATCTCGACGTAACCATGCTGCTGTTATTCTGTACGCTTCTTGTTGTGACCACTGACTGTTTTCTTCAGCGATTAACTCAATCTCTTTATTATGTTCAAGGTAGGCTAGCATGCCCTTCTGTCTATCCAATGCAGCTGCAGTTGCGACATCACCTAGCAGTGCTAACAGGTGTTTAGATGGGGCGGTGGACTTCATTGATTTTCTCGCAAGTTGGTGCATTAACTTAAACCCGGCTTGGAAATTATTAGGTTCAATAGTGCCAATAATTTGATGTCCTGCATTGGCTAGCGCGAGTTCTGCTTCTTTTGACGGGCCGTTTAGCAAAAATATGATTTTTACGTTTGAGGCTGGTATTGATAATAAATAAGGAATAACGCTGGATTTCTCATCTACGACAATAAGGTAGTCTGGCTGATTGGATAATGCTTGGCTTATCAGTTGCTTCATTAAAATATGATTGCGCTCAGCATAGCTAATTTTTAACTCGATATTTAGGTTATTGGCGCTTGCTTGCATAATCCTGCTTACATTACGCCAGAAGTCTCCTGTGGGGTTTTCGTTGGCAAAGCCTGGATTCACAAACGTAACACTGAATCGTGGTGCAGCTAAAGCTATCTTTGAGGTAATTAAGAGCAGGATGAAAAGTACGAGTTTTTTGAACATAAGCCATAGCTGCGAAATTGTATTGATAAGTCAAAAGAACCGTTGCTTTACAAATTATAGCTCATAAATGCGCTTTAGTGACTGTCATTGTCACGCACATCATGTGGCTTAATAAAGGAGGGTCGGGTACTAGTTGTTTTAAGCCAGCTGTTTACGAAGGTACTTAGGTTATCAACAATAAATGTAGCTCTGATTGCATTTGCTTTATACTAAGCGGCAAATCTAATAGGGAGACCCTCATGATAAAAGTAATTTACGCTATCATATTTTTTGTTGCTACTTCTGTCATCGCAAACGAGCAAAGTGACCTGAATAAAACAATGAAAAAGATGGGACATATATACAAATTAGCAGTGCAGTCTGAAACAAAACAACAAATGCAGGTACATCTAGATGAATTTAAGCTACTTGTACGTGAAAGCAAAGCGTTTAATTTTAAGAAAACGGTAGCTTCAGAATCATTAACCGGTCTTGAGCAAGTATTAGAAACTGTGGCGTTAGTTGAGCAGCGACTTGCGTCAGGCGAACTTGATGCTGCACGTCAAAAATTACTGGAAGTCGATAAGTTGAGGAAGAAATATCACGAGCTCCATGAGCCACCAAGCTTTTGGGAACTGTTATTTGGAAACAAGTGATAGTAAAGTCTATTCTAATCAAGTGCCGATCAGCGATGTTGATTGGCACTTGTTTATACATTTAGCGCTTTTTCTTTTTACCCTGTACCGCCTTAAATCTAGGGTTAGTTTTACAGATCACATACACTCTGCCTCTTCTTTTCACAACTTGACATCCTGGCCTATTTTTAGCGCTTTTAAGTGAGCTTAAGACTTTCATGATTTTTATCCTTTTTTAGACGCTAAATTTTTAAAGCGACGATTAAATTGCGCAACGCGGCCATCACTTGCAACAAGTTTTTGCTTACCTGTATAGAAAGGGTGAGAAGCGCTAGACACATCGATCGGAAAATAGGGATAAGTATTACCATCTAACTCAATCGTTCGGTCAGTTTTAATAGTGGATCCCACGATAAAGTATTTGTCTACAGATGTGTCATGAAAAGCAACAAGTTGATAGTCAGGGTGAATATTTGGTTTCATTACAACGATTCCTACATTTATGTGTTGTTATACCATATCAAATATAAATTAAATAAAAACTATTCTCAACAACTAAATTTTGATGAGATGATATTTACAGCATAATGGTTGTTTTATCGTCGCCATCAACATGAAACTGAACGTATCTTGAGCAGTTAAAAAAAAGGGGGTTACTTTCCTCAAAATTGCCTGATATAACTAATGCTGCATAACAGATCATTATGATATGCGTATCAAAAAATTAGAGTAGTGCAGGTATATTGTTCATACCTGTTTTTACGGTAATTTGATTCGAAGCCATATAAATGTAAGGGCAGTTTGCATAACGACATTATTATTAGTCAAAAGCTTTTACCGAAGCTAGGAGTGGACTTTATCCTCCCGACTTGTTGGTGGAAGAATGTAACTCGTATTACGTACATCGTGCGTGGTATAAAGCAGTAGCCTCATAAATAACTAAAACCTAGTACAATGGTTTGCAACAGAGCATCGTTGTTGACCGATATAAATACAGATAAAAGAGCATTCATTATGGATAAACAAGCTGAATTAGATAACTCAATTTTAGCTAAACTGCAAAGCAGCGATGATTCTGCACTACAGCAAGAGCTGGATTCTTTGTCTTGTACACACAGCGATATTGTGACGCTATTAGCGCAGTATCAGACACTTAGCGAGCAAGAAGATGAATTGTTTGATGCTTGGTATGACAGTTTATGTGAAGATCAATTGAAAGTATTAAAAGCGTTTGAGATTATTCGTGCTCATATTGAGCAGCAAATATAGCCACAGCTTCTCTCGCTGTAATTACAAACGACCAATACCAAGGATTAGTGTTTAAGAAAAGTGCTATCGACAAGGCTTCAAGCTCCAGAAACAGCACATCTATTCGTGCTGTTATCAATAATTCATCAGAGCTTTAGACAATCACGGTTTTATTCGCTTGAAGCTAGCACCAGTCTGTAGGTGCAACCGCCCATAGAGGGAGTTAGGCGATAAAGTGTCTTGTACCCGAAGAAGTACATATTGGTATCTGATTTGTTCCAAGAAGTATTTAATTTTTGCGAGCAAGACGAAGCCTCTCTTTTGACGCTCAGCGAAGTCAGTTAAGTATGATATTAAATTTACGCTACTTTATAGACAAATCATACTTACGGATTAACTGATCAATGTACTTTGACCGTAGCGACTCAGTTTGCTCAGCTTGAGTGTTTGCTGCTAACGCTTTGTTGAGTAATTTCATTGCATTGTGCACTTGTTCTCGTTGCTCAGCTGCAATATTACTAGCTGTTCTGGCTTCTGTAATGTCGTCAATAATGGCACGGCCTAAATCAATATACAGCGCTTCTTCAATGAGCCCATTTTGGCTAATAACGCCGTATTTACCACACAAAAACTGTTGCCACACCTGCTGAACATGTTCAACTAAATCATCACTAAACGACGGATCTTCAGTATAAAAGCCTTTTTCTACACATCTACCCAATGCTTCACAATATTTTTGTCTAAAAAGTTCAAAGGCATTACTCGATTGATCTATTTTGTGTTTTTGTATCAATTGACCCCAATTTAATAAGCCGCGAGCGTAAAAGTCGGTGTACTCTTCGCATTCATAAAGTCCGAAGTAAGAACTACACTTTATTTGGTTCTGAATGCTGTAGCTTGGGTTAGGAAAAAGACTCAGACTTTGCCATTCGGCCAGTCGGTCTTCGGTAATTTTTAAGCTACTGCTCAGCTCAGCAGTGGTATAAAAGTGCGTATTTAAAAAATGTGACAATCCCATAAAGTTAACTGGATGGATATACAGTGGATGTAATTCTGATGGATCTTTACGCAAATAACAAGTGTGCAAAGGCAAAATTAATCAGTTTTAATTGATTTTCATGATTTTATGGGTCGGATCTCCGTCGTATTTATGGTAAAAATGGCGGTTAACAGAATGAGTAATAGAAAAACCATGTATCATATCCAATCAATAAAAAAATCGAGCTTAATCACAGCAATTAAAACGCCTTATACCATGGCGGGCGAAATAGATTTAGATACCTTTGATAAATTGGTGGAAGCCCAAATTACGAACGGTGTAGACGGTATCGTAGTTGCGGGTACGACTGGTGAAGGTCAACTAATGAACTGGGAGGAGCACTTGATGCTGATTGCTCACTCAGCGAATAAGTTTGGTGATAGATTATTAATTGTTGGTAATACAGGAAGCAACAACACCAGAGAAGCAAAAAAAGCAACTGAATATGGCTTTGCTTCAGGCATGCACTGCGCGCTTCAAATTAACCCTTATTACGGCAAAACTTCGATTACAGGCGTGAAAGCGCATTTAAACGAGGTGTTAGAAATCGGTCCGGCCTTTATCTACAACGTGCCGGGTAGAACGGGGCAAGATCTTACCCCCGACATTATTGAACCGCTTGCAAATCACAAGCACTTCGTTGGCATGAAAGAGTGTGCCGGTGATGCTCGTATCGCTCATTATGAGGCAATGGGGATTGCTTGTTGGTCTGGGAATGATGATGAGGCTCATGATAGCCGCCATAAAAGCCAGTCCCACGGTGTTATCTCTGTGACGTCAAATTTGGTACCAGGGTTATTCCGGCAATTAATGGACGCACCGAATGACGCGCTTAACAAATCTTTGCTTCCACTAATGAAGTGGTTATTCTGCGAGCCAAATCCAATCGCGATTAATTCCGCTTTAATCATGACCGCAGCGGTAAAGCCCGTATTTAGATTACCTTATGTGCCGCTTTCTGTTGCACAGCAACAAGAGGGGATTGCGCTTCTTTCGCAATTGAAAGAAAGCGATTTTATTGGCGCTACACCAAAATTAATCGACGAAACGCTGCTTAAGTTTTGTTAAAAGCCCGTTTGTCATTTATAATCTGCGACCGTTTTTGATTCGGTCGTAGGTTATTATGGCAACGTTTTCTTCATTTAGTTTCGCACAGCCTCTTTTAGATGCGCTGCAAGACATCAATTTTCACACATTAACGCCAATTCAGCAGGCCGCAATTCCTGCCATTCGTCAGGGCAACGATGTGCTCGCTACAGCGCAAACTGGAACAGGGAAAACCGCAGCGTTTGCATTACCTATTATCCAAAAATTGCTAGAGACTGAGTCGCAGCTAACACCTCGTGCGCTTATTCTGGCTCCAACTCGAGAACTTGCTGAGCAAATCGCCAATAATTGCGCTACGTTTGCAAAATATACAGACTTAAAAGTGCAAGCGCTTTTTGGTGGAGTCAATGTTAACGGCCAAGCTGAGCGTTTAAAACAGGGAGTTGATATTCTGGTCGCTACGCCAGGTCGCCTGTTAGATCATATCCGCCTTGGTAATGTTGCTTTGAACACAGTAAAGTATCTCGTGCTGGATGAAGCTGACCGTATGCTCGACATGGGCTTTATCACAGACATGCAAAAGGTAATTGCATCGGTAGATGAGAACAAGCAGTTGTTACTATTCTCGGCGACTTTTCCGTCAGCGATGAAGCAATTTGCCAAACAAGTCCTGAATCAACCTAAGCTTATTCAGACAACACCTGACAATAGCACTGCAGAGACTGTTCGCCATGTTGTATATCCAGTCAAAGAAGAGCGTAAACGGGAGCTACTCTCGGAACTAATTGGTAAAAAGAATTGGCAACAGGTGTTGGTATTTGTCAACATGAAAGAAACAGCGGACAAACTGGTTGAAGAGTTAAAGCTCGACGGGATTGACGCGAATGTTTGTCATGGTGATAAAACTCAAGGAGCCCGTCGCAGAGCGCTAAGGGAATTTACTGAGGGTAAAGTGCGTGTGATGGTCGCCACTGAAGTAGCAGCCCGCGGCCTTGATATTGTTGGTTTACCACGAGTAGTGAACTATGACGTCCCTTATCTGGCTGAAGACTATGTACACCGTATTGGTAGAACAGGACGTGCAGGGCAGTTTGGTTACGCCATTACTTTTGTGAGCCGTGAAGAAGAGTCGGATCTGATCCATATCGAGCAGTTAATTGAACAGCAGATCTCGCGTTACTACTTACCAGGGTATGAAGTCGCTAATCGGGAAAAACTAGTGGAAACAATTCAGAAAAAGCCTGCACATCAACGTCGCAAAGCTCGTGTGAACAAGCCATCGAACCAAGCAAGTGCAGAAGCTCGATTAAAAAACCGTTCTCGTATTGCAAATGTGCGCAAGCAGCAGAAGCAAAAATAATCGTTAGTTAATTCACTTCAGCAACAACGCCAGTCTTTATGCTGGCGTTGTTGATCTTACTCAGAGTGATACTTCCTTAATATTTACTCAATTTGAGTGATTAAATCAGCTGCTAATGGCAGAACAGATAAACAGTTTTCTTTACGGTTACAGAGACTATCGTTGACAGCTGGACACGACATCAGTGTTATCGACAAGGCCTTTGCGTCTCAAATGGGGCGCTTTTCGTAAAGCAAGTAGGTATAGTAGGTTCTAATATAGTAGAATGTTCGAATACAACACAGCTCTGATGTAATACCAATTTGACTTAATACTTGCTCAATTTGAAGGAGTCAATCTGACGCTAACAGCGTTAAAAATTTCTTATTTAGAACAACTAAATAGCAAAATTTGTGCCTAGTTATCGACAAGGTTTTCTCGCCTCAAAATAGACCACTTAATTAAGAAAATTGGTATAAAAGAGCGTCATTCATAATTTAGCGTTGAATCGATAACAAGGAAAAGAGATGTATTCGAGTTTTTTCGCACAGCTATCCGCTTGTTTAATTTTTAGTAGTGTACTTTTCACACACCCTGCCATGTCTCAAACTGCTCGGGTACTATCACCAACAAATGATGCTATTGGTGTTTTTCCACAGCGAGGTGGGGTTGCAGATCCGGTTGTTTATCTTAAAACTCGTAAAAAAGCGTTGTTTTTTGTACGTGAAGAGCGCTGGCAACAGGCGTTACCTCTATTACAAAGCTTAACATCGTCTTATAAAGATGATGGAGATACTTGGTACCTACTTGGGTTGACGCAGATGCAATTGGAGCATCATGAGCAAGCGATAGCCGCTTTGAAAAATGCACTGACGCTTGGGGTAAACGTAACCAATATCCCAAATGCTTCACGCCCTTCAAACGACATCATGATAAAAGTGTCGGAGGCTTATGCACAGCTTGGGAATATAGAGCAAGCACACGAGTGGCTAAGAAAATCTCTGTCAGCGAGATATGATGAGCGCAGCAGTATAGCGGGAAAAGCCGCATTTGATGCTATCAAAGATAATACGCAATTTCAGATATTGGCAGGACAGTACAAAGACCCCACACTAACACGGGTGCAACAATGGCGTGCTGATTTGGAATTTTTACTTGCTGAAATTAATCGCTTACATATAAATGAAATGGCTGGCACCAACGCTGAGCTGGTGGCATTGGCGAAGAGTTTACACGCGGATATACCAAACCTTAATGACCAGCAAATTGTATTTAGAATGATGGAACTAGTTGGCACCTTAGGTAATGGCCATAACCTTATCGTACCAACCTTTGGAGAAAAAGGTAATTTCAGCCGTTTGCCAGTGCAGTTTTACGTATTTACAGATGGACTCTATATCGTTGATGCAACACCAAATTACTCTGCTTTGATAGGTCAAAAAGTCATGGCTTTTGAGGGCACTTCTAGCGAGGAGGCAATCGCAAAAGCAGCAAAAATAAACCCTCGTGATAATGAAATGCAGCAGCTTTGGTTAGCGCCTTATTATTTAGCTATGCCTGAAGTGTTAACTGGGTTAGGTATTGCTGATAGTACAAATAAAATTACTATCACAGTTCAAAGTACTGATAATGTTACAGAAAAAATTCATCTTGAGGGGCAAGCATTTGCATTTAGTGGTTTGCCCACACTTCCAAAAAATCATAAAAATGCGCCAGAGTACCTACAGCATAAAGACAAGCACTACTGGCAATACTTAAATAAATCTAATGGGGTACTACAGGTACAGTTTAATGCAGTGGCACAAATGAAAACACAGTCGCTAGCCCAATTTAGTAAGACGTTAATCGACAGGGTTAAACAGGATGAAGTAAAGCATTTAGTACTGGATTTACGGCACAACAGTGGCGGGAACGGCTCTATTTTACCGCCTTTACTAAAAGCGTTAATTTACTTTGAGGCAGCAAAACCTGATGGCAAACTATTTGTTATAATGGGTCGCAACACATTTTCGGCTGCTCAAAATTTACTGACCAATATAAATCTTTTCACTGATGCTATTTTGGTTGGTGAGCCAAGCGGTTCTAGACCTAATCATGTCGGTGAAGCTGGGCGGTTCAAGTTGCCTTATAGTGGGGTATTTGGTCTGATTTCATCTCAGTTTCATCAAACATCTCGTGCGGAAGATCACCGTATATGGGTACCGCCACATATGCCTATACTACCTGATTCGAAAAGTTACTTTGCAGGTATTGATCCTGCGATAAACGCTATTTATCGGCTATTAGATAATTTATGAAGATAACAGCTTCATTTGGTTGAGATCTATCCTATCAATCCCTTTTTCTATATGCTAGCTTTACCAATAAAATCATATAAATGGAATAATAATAAATGATAATTGGTAAAGCGGCTCAATGGTTTTGCACGGTTTTTTTTGTAGTTTTTCTCTCGTGTTCTGCAATGGCTCAGGACACTCAAAAAGCAAATAAAGAATACGATCGACACACAAAAACGCTAAACTCAATAGTGCTCGGTGAAACGCGCACTGTTACGATACAACTTCCTAAAAGTTATCACACCAATTCTAATAAAACATATCCTGTAATATATCGCCTTGACGGTAAAGGGAGCCTTCCACTTATGAGTGCAGTGCTTGAACGTTTGCAAAAGACAAGCGTCTCTGCTGCACCTGAGGTCATAATTGTTGCTATTGAAAATACAGATCGGTTGCGAGATCTTTATCCAACAAAAAACAAAGAGCCAGCAGGCCCGATGAACATGGGCGGTGGCGCACCAAAGTTTTTAGAGTTTATCGAGACAGAGCTTATTCCTTTTGTAAATAAGAAGTACCGCACTCACGATTTTAAAGTGATTGCCGGCGCATCGGCAGCTGGTACTTTCGTACTCTACGCGTTGCAGACTAAGCCTACGTTATTTCAAGGCCACATAGCATATAGTCCAGCGGTATGGTGGAATTTTGGTGCCACCGCAAAAAGCACCAAAGCATTTATATCCAAAACCAAGCAATTAAATAACTTTTTATTTATTGCAATTGGCGAAGAGGGGGGCGTGATGCGCGAACGGTATGAAGATATGGCGCACTTTTTAGCTGATAACAAACCTGTAGAGCTGCGTTTTTTCAGCGAGGCTTACGATAATGTCCCTCATGGGCTTGTCTCTAGCGCCGGTATTTTTAGTGCGTACCAAAAGCTGTTTTTTCCGACCCAAATGCCAGTTCGTGCTTATAACGGCGAATTGAGCTCCATTAATGAGTATTATCAGCAGCTATCCGTTCAGTATGGCGAAGTGATTGAGCCTCAAGAATCGACGATAAGAGGGCTCGGCTATCACCATGTGAGTACGGGTAACGTGAAAGAAGCAATTAAGTTGTTTAAGTATGGCATTTCACGCTATCCACATAATGCAGACGCATACAACGGTTTAGCTTACGGTTATGAAACCGATAAACAATATCGAGCATCGTTAGAGCAAGTAAACAGAGCGCTAGCATTATCATCGAAGGATGATGATGGCTACGATGTTTTTGTTGCTCGTAAAGAGCGATTAACTAAGTTACTTGGTGAGTGAGATTTCAAATACGTAAATAGACCACGCAAGTATTTGACTTGGTCTATTTGCTGGGTATTTAGTGCTACTTAAAAATAGTGGCGAATACGTTTAATTTTTTCGCCGCTAAACTCAAACAGTGTCACAAGCTTTTGCTTATTTTCTTTTTCATTCGTGTTACCTTGCTGATCAATGCAAGGGTGTAAATACTCAACGGTCACTGCATTAAGGCCTTCAATGATGTTTGTTACTTGGATATCGCACTTTGTGTATTGGCCTAGATAGCTGAGTCAGCCCGCCTTATATTCTTCTTTTGATAATATGGCATTAAACCTAGGATGCTCGAATGTGGCATCGGGTGTTAAAAGCATCAGTAGATTGGTAACATCAGATTCTTTTGAATGTTGGTGTTCAACGGCTTTTTGGGCGTCAAAATAAGCGTTGACCTTGTCACTCAGCGCTTCTGCAGAGCAAGCACTTGAAACAAGCATGAATGGTAGCAGTGCATATAGCGCTTTCATTTTCATTATGATTTTCCCTAATTTATTGTTTTTACTCTGTATAGAATGCAGCGTTTCGACCGGGAAACGCAAGTTTAGAAAATGGCCACGCCGTTTTTAACCAATGAGTAATTGTTTGATAGAGTAGGTCATCCAATGCTATATCTTCTGACCCTATCCACAGATACACATCACAATCAAAATCTGAAGATTGAGGCGGATCGATATAGACACAACCGATATACCTTTCACTGTGTCTGGTGTAAACCGCATAAGCAAATGCTGCTCGCGACATAAATTCTTCCCTGTGCGTGGCTAAACTTGCAATGTTTTCCTCAAAAGTCATAGAAGCTTTTGGCCAGTTTGAACTTGGGCCAAATATGCCCTGTAAGCGTGGTTGATTAGCCATCACCAATTCATAATCTGCAGTCGCAATTTGCTCGTCTAGCACGGTAAAAGAAAAATGAGATGTGCTAACCCTTTTTGGTGGTTCAAAAGAATCGGGAATAAAGGGCTGACCTTGTTTTTGTTGCTTAGTCACTGTTACTGGCACTCATTAACAACGGAAGCTTTTTCATCGAAGCATCTCTTTTATAATTAGTTACAGCACGTTATCATTTGGTTGTAGCCAATACAATTACAAAAGCCATAAACTCAGTGACACATCGGCTAGGAACATAACCAGTACTTTGGCTTCGTAACACTCATCGATAAAGAAGAAAACCAAAAGAAAGAAGAAGAAAAGAAAACCAAAGACAAACAAAACCAAAAGAAAACCAAAAGAAAACCAAAGACACCCAACAAAACCAAAAAAACAAAACCAAAGACACCCACCACTAATTTGTGCCTTTTTTAAAAGTCGGCTACGCTTTAACTCTGCACTCAAGGATTGAG